>JAGOOL010000048.1 GCA_017992485.1 Minisyncoccota bacterium | reverse complement strand
TACCTTGTAATATAAGGCCTTTTTGCCCGTCTCCTCTACGGACCTGCAAAGTACTTGACAATAGTCACGTACGATGCTATAATGGTAGTAATTAAACAAACCCCAACAACTTAAAAAAATTCTCTATGAAAACGAACACAATCTCCAGAACTTCTAATGCTAACCAAACTTACTTAAGTAAATCAGGTGCAATTGGTTTTATAATCTGCACATTTATTTTAGCCTCTGGCTTAATTTATATGGCAGTAAAATATAGTTCATAGTTCGACACCCATACCGTAAGTATGGCCCACAATAAACTCTGCATAACAGCAGGGTTTATTTTTTTATATAAAACTAATCTAACTCCGCTATACTAGTCTCATGCGACAAAAGACCAACATACTGCTAGGTCTGTGTTTTGCGGCAATCTACCTTGCCGTATTTTTCTCTGCAAAAGTCTACGGTCCAACTTCGGAGCAGCTTCAAGTTTCGTTTCTTGATATTGGACAAGGCGATGCAATTTATATTAAAGCGCCGAATGGAAAAGATATGCTCATTGATGGTGGCAAGACGAGCGCAGCACTCACGAAGAAATTGAAAAATGCGATGGCGCCAGGAGACACATCGATTGATATTGTTTTGGCAACACATCCAGATGCAGATCACATCGGGGGTTTACCAATGATCATAGAGAATTATTCTGTCGGTGAATTTATAGAGCCAGGTGTTACCTCCGGCTCGAAACTCTATGGAACATTACTTTCAGATATTTCAACAAATAAAGTTCCGTATTTACTCGCACGCACCGGCATGACAATTACTCTCGATGATACGAGGGGAATTACGTTTACTGTTCTCGCTCCTGCGCTCATATACGAGGGTGAAGATACGAATGATGCTTCTATTGTCGGCATTTTAAAATATGGCGAAAAGAAGTTTATGCTAACCGGTGACGCTGGTGTTGCAGCAGAAAAAGAAATACTAGAAAACCGCTCCGGGCTGAGTGCTCTTAAGAATATTTCAGCAGATGTACTCAAGCTTGGACATCACGGTTCGCGAACATCAACGAGCGTAGCGTTTCTCGAAGCAGTTCATCCCGGCACTGCAATTGTTTCCGCCGGTTGCAACAATTCGTACGGTCATCCGCACCAGGAAGTTGTTGCGCGTGTCGCTGCACAAAAGATTCTGACATTCTCGACATGCATTTCGGGAACGATTACTTTTATGACAGACGGCGTGACGCTATCACGTTCTACTGAAAAGTAATCTATATATGACGAGAGGCCCATGGAGGCGCGACGGCGCCGGAATGAGAAAAAGCCCAGCAGGGCTTTTTCGTGTCTCGAGGAGTATATAGATTACGACTACTTTATGATTCCAGCTTTCTTGAGTGTAACGTAAGCACCGCGCTTGTTGATTGTTTTGATTGCGTCCGTTGATATAGTGAGAATGAAAGTCTTGTTGAGTTCAGGCACAAAAATCCTCTTTTTCTGGAGGTTTGCGTACTTTCGGCGTTTTCCCGTAGGGTTGAACTTGGTAGCACGAACACTGTTCGAGTATCCGTTCGCCATAAGTGAGCTCTTTTTAGTTACTGCACAGACTTTAGCCATTGCGTTACGCATGGTATCATACGACTTGTAACATTGCAAATCCGTATAAAGGTATGTCTACAGTCTTCTACGTCCTCATTCTTATATTGTCAGTAATGGTCCACGAGGTGGCCCATGGTTTTATGGCATACAAGGAGGGGGATCCGACCGCCAAGGTCGCCGGACGTCTTACTCTCAACCCACTTAAGCATATTGATCCAATCGGTACTATTATCTTGCCACTTATCCTCGTTTTGACCAATGCCGGCTTCCTTTTTGGCTGGGCAAAGCCAGTTCCATACAATCCGAACAATTTCCGTAATCGCCGACGGGGAACAATGCTCGTCGCAGCTGCCGGTATCATCATGAATATCATCATTGCTGTAGCGTTCTCGATACTTATTCGTTTTTTGCCTAGTATGACTTTCCTTTCGGCAAATATGGCACAGGGGATGATGGACATTTCTATTTCTATCGTCCTTATTAACGTTCTCTTGGCAATATTTAACCTTATTCCAATCCCGCCACTCGACGGCTCTCGTATACTCTTTTCCCTCCTACCGGCTCGTTTTTTCAAGTATGAATCATGGTTAGAGCGCTACTCTTTGGCATTTGTCATTATATTTGTGATATTTGGCTGGAAATTCATTTTGCCACTGGTTTTTAGTGTCTTTAGTCTCCTAACTGGCGTCCAAGTATAGCTAGGCATTTGGTTTATTTAGGAAAGCCTGGCCATGAATACTTGCATTTTTATCGGGGACATAGTAGATTAATGTCGCTAGTCCCTTACGGACTATTTTAAATTTATATGGCTCGAATCAGTCAACTAGTACGAAAAGGAAGAAAGAAGCAGCTGCGCAAAACGCGGTCTGTTGCTCTTATGAGCGGCTTTAACTCTATCAAGAACAAGCCAACTTTTTACGCATCTCCATTTAAGCGTGGTGTTTGTACTAAGGTCACAACAACAACTCCAAAGAAGCCTAACTCAGCGCTCCGTAAGATTGCTCGTGTTCGCCTCACTAACGGTAAAGAAGTTTCAGCATACATTCCAGGTGAAGGTCACAACCTCCAGGAACACTCTGTTGTTATCATCCGCGGTGGTCGCGTCAAGGACTTGATCGGTGTTCGTTACCACATTGTTCGAGGTCTCCTCGATGCAACAGGTGTTGAAAAGCGCCGCCAGTCACGCTCACTTTACGGTGCAAAGCGACCTAAGGCTCCAAAGGCATAGTCATCTAAAATATCTATTACTTTTTTCTAAAATAATTATTAAAACCATTACAACCATATGCGACGCAAAGTAAAAAACCGAAATATCGCTCAACCGGACATTGTCTACCAGAATGCCCGTCTTGGAAAGTTCATCAACTGCATCATGTGGGACGGCAAGAAGGAGACTGCTCGCAAGGTTGTTTACTCAGCACTCGACATCATCAAAGAAAAGACAAAGCTTGATCCTATCGAAGTTTTTGATACTGCAATCCGTAATGCCGGTCCTGCTATGGAAGTCCGCTCACGCCGAATCGGTGGTGCAAACTACCAGGTTCCTCGTGAAGTTCGCGAAGAACGCAAACGCGCTCTCGCTACTCGCTGGATCATCAACGCAGCTCGCTCTGGAAAGGGTCGCCCAATGGGTGAAAAGCTCGCTGATGAACTCATCAATGCTTCAAAGAACGAAGGTGCTGCAATCAAGAAGCGTGACGATACTCACAAGATGGCAGAATCAAACAAGGCGTTCGCTCACTTTGCTTGGTAATACTTTCAATCTCAATATTTTAAAAACAATGGCTCCCGAAAGGGAGTTTTTTGTTTGTTGCACAACTCCCTCAAATACCGTATAGTGTGCCCATAAGCGGCGACGCTATTTTTTTATCATTATTTGAAGCATTTGCTTAATTATCATTTATGGAAGGAAGAGATTTCCCACTGGAGAAAGTAAGAAATTTTGGTATTATCGCGCACATCGATGCGGGTAAGACAACAACGTCAGAACGTGTTTTGTACTACACAGGTATGTCACACAAGATCGGTGAGGTTCACAACGGTGAAGCGACAACTGACTGGATGGAGCAGGAAAAGGAGCGCGGCATCACTATTACGTCTGCCGCTGTTACTTGTTTCTGGACACCAACATACGCAAAGGAAGACAAGAACAAAAAGCACCGCTTCAACATCATCGACACTCCTGGTCACATCGACTTTACGGTAGAAGTTAAGCGCTCACTCCGCGTGCTCGACGGTGCTGTTGTCGTCTTCGACGGTGTTGCCGGCGTTGAGCCTCAGTCAGAAACTAACTGGCGCTACGCTGATGAAGCGCATGTTCCACGTATCTGCTTCGTCAACAAACTCGACCGAACAGGTGCATCATTTGAACACTCATACAAAACAAT
>JAGOOL010000047.1 GCA_017992485.1 Minisyncoccota bacterium | reverse complement strand
CGCCGATAAAAGTTTTTTTTGACACAACAAATGATGATCTCTACGTTTCTGATTCAAACAATAATCGTGTTCTCAAATTTAACTTCGTCACACTCTCTACAACTTCAATTTCATCGTCTGCCCAAGTTTCAACAGCGTATACAGCACCACTAACGACTGCAAGTAGTCAAGGAACAGTAAGCTACGAAGTTGTTTCCGGAACCATGCCGACCGGTTTGTCACTCGACGCAACCGGTGTTGTCGGTACTCCGACAGTTGCCGGTACGTACAACTTTGTCGTGCGAGCAATAGACACTATCGGCAGTAGTGGTTTTCGTTCAAACCAACAGTCGTATTCTATTGTTGTTGCAGCTGCGCCAGGCGGCGGCGGTGGCGGCGGAGGTGGTTCGATTCCATTATGTACAGACCCGCTAGCAAACAATTTTAATGGACAGAGTATTTGTGAATACGACCCGCCGATGGTAACGATTACGAGTCCAACAGCAGGCGCTACTTACTCTGCATCAGTGAGTACACTGACGATCAGTGGTATTGCTTCAGATAATGATACGGTAACATCGGTCACGTATTCGCTAAACGGTAGCGCTGTTGCTACAGCAGTCGGCACAACATCGTGGGCAACAGCACCACTAACGCTCTTGCCCGGACCAAATACATTTACTGTTACTGCTTATAATAATCACGGCAAGCAAACGAGTCGCAGTATGACGATTGTGTATTCAACAGTGCCACCAGACCCTTGTGTGGCCAATCCTACATTGCCAGGGTGTGATAATGTTGACCCACCTGAAACCTGTCAGACAAATCCTGCTTTACCGGGCTGTACTCCGATACCGCCAACACTTTGTCTTGAGCCGGCAGCTTCCAATTTTAACCAACCGGCGCCGTGTGTTTTTCCGCAACCAACAGACCTCTGTACGAACATAAGCGGTATTCAAACGAGTATTCCATCCGGACATGAAGTGAATGGTGGTATCTGTACTCTCATTCCTGTTATCGATGATCCTGGTGATGACGATCCACCAATTGAACCTCCGGATGATGGTGGTGGCGGTGTGATTACCCCGCCAGATATTGAGATACCGATTGAAGACGTCGCTCTGCCTGTAGGTGTTGTGGGCATTATAGCTGGGTTCATGACTATGATTCTCGGTATCTTCGGCGGTGCAATTGCGCTTTCGGAAATTGTCTTTATTCCGGCACGTATTTGGCAGCTCATTCTTGGTTTCCTCGGTTTCAAGAAAAGGGTGAGACATTGGGGTATTGTTTTTGATTCCATTACTAAGCAGCCGCTTGATCCGGCATACGTATCGCTCTTTGATGCCGATGGTAAAGAAGTGGCAACAGCAATCACTGATCTCGAAGGTCGTTACGGTTTCCTCGTGCAGCCAGGACAATACAGAATTGAAGCGCACAAAACAAATTACCTCTTCCCGTCGCGAAAAATGGCTGGCAAGCGTAGTGATGAAATTTACCGCGACTTATACTTTGGTGATTACTTCGAAGTGAAAACCGATGGGGAAGTTATTATGAAAAATATTCCACTTGACCCTGAACACTTTGATTGGAATGAATACATAAAAAATGAACGACATTTGGTCAAGAGTCATGCCGGCCGTGCGCGATTTATGGCTGCACTCTCAAACGTTCTCTTTTATGGCGGTTTTATAGCTTCGACATATGCGTTTTACCTTGATCGATCGACATTCAATCTTGTTCTGGTATGTATATATGTTGCGCTCTTTATCCTTCGACTCATTATCAAGAAACCATCCTATGGCGCTGTGATAAATGCAGGCGAACCGATTCCGTTTGGTGTCGTGAAGATTTATTCGAAAAAACTCGGCACACTTTTATCGACAAAAGTCCTCGATAAATACGGTCGCTACTATGCGCTCGCGCCAAAGGGTACATACTACGCGATTGTTGAAAAGAAAAACGATGACCAGAGTTACCAAGCACTCCATACCACAAACTCATTTGAGAATAATAAAGGAGTTATCAATAGAAAATTCAAAATCTAGAAAAGTTCAAAATTGGGCGGTTTTCCTGTAGTATCTATATATAGTATGACCAGACAGGAATTCGACGAGTTGGGCTTGCCGTCCGTACCCGGGATTTACCTATTCCGCGACGAGAATGACAAGATCCTCTATATCGGTAAAGCTACCTCCTTGCGTGAGCGCGTCAGGAGTTATTTTTCAACGGACCTCATTGCGACTCGCGGGCCGCGCCTCGTCGATATGGTTTTTTTGTCCAAAAAAATTACGTGGGAAGTTTGCCAGAATGCGCTCGAGGCACTCATCATCGAGGCCAATGCAATTCGCCACTACAAACCAAAATACAATACTAAAGAGAAAGACGATAAGAGCTACAACTGCGTCATTATTACCAAAGAAGATTTTCCTCGCATTTTCTTGGCTCGACAGCGTGATATTGATTGGGCAAAAAAAGAAATGGCATCAAGTTCGTTGCGTGGCTCGCTTTGGGTAAAAGGGCAAAAGCTCCAGGCGGTTTTTGGTCCGTATCCGTCGGGTGTTGCGATCAAAGAAGGTCTCAAGATTTTGCGCCGCATTTTTCCATACAGAGATTTTTCATCACTGCAAAAAGATAAAGAAGTTTTTTATCGACAAATTGGCCTTGCTCCGGATTTGCGCACTGAAGAAGCGCAAAAAAAGTATAAGCAAAATATTACGCGCATCAAATTATTTCTCTCCGGAAAATTTAGTGAACTGCGAGCGACGCTAGAGAAACAAATGAATGATTTTGCTAAGCGTGAGGCATTCGAAGAAGCCCAAAGCGCCAAGCAGAAATTGTTTGCACTCAATCATATTCAAGACGTATCGCTCCTTAAGCGTGACGATAGAGTTTGGGAGCCGACCGGCGAGTCAGGCAGAAGTTTGATGCGCTTTGAAGGCTACGACATTGCTCACATTTCCGGCACGAGCATGGTTGGCGTTATGGTTGTTGCAGAAAACGGCGTCATCCAAAAAGATGAATATCGAAAGTTCAATATAAAAACCGTGACCGGTTCGAACGATCCGGCCGCACTACGCGAAGTTATTTTGCGTCGACTCAATCATCCCGAGTGGCCGTTTCCAAAAGCTTTTGTTGTAGACGGCAATAAGGTCCAGAAAAAAGTCGCAGAAGACGCGCTCAAAGAAGCTGGCCTTTCCATTCCGGTTATTGCTGTCGTCAAAAATGAAAAACACAAACCAAAAGGTCTGCTTGGTAAAGAGTCGCTCATTATGCCGCACAAGCAGACGATTTTACTCGTCAACCAGGAGGCGCACCGTTTTGCCATAGAATTTCATCGTAAGAAACGATCCCAAAAAAGTCTGGGCATTAAGCTTTCCACTAGGAAACAAAACAAATAGAAGTTAAAATGTAAGGATGAAGAAAATCGGCATTATTCGCGGCGGCATGAGTGATGAATATGATATTTCGCTCAAGACCGGCGGAAGAGTCATTGCCGCGCTCCGTAATGCCGGCCTCGAGCCCGTTGATATGCTCGTCACCAAAGACGGCGTCTTTCACGTCAACGGCAAAGAAACAGATATTGAACGCATTCCCGAATTCGCCGACGGTGTTTTTATTGCGCTTCACGGAAAACTTGGTGAAGATGGGCGAGTGCAGCGCGCACTTGAAACGCTCGGCACTCCATTCAATGGTACTGGCAGTGAAAACATCGGCCGCACACACAACAAAAGAATTACTCGCGAAATTGCAGCCGAGCTTGGTATTGCTATGCCGGAAGCGTATGTTATTCCGGACGCCGGAGCAGTTCCTGAAAGTATGCGTGAATCATTTGCCGAAAAAGGCGCCAAAGAAATTTGGGAACATATTGCGCCGCCGTGGGTGATCAAACCGACGAATAGCGGTTCATCAAAAATGGTTCGCTATGCCGGAACATATCCTGAGCTCGTCAAAGCTGTCTTTGAACTGCTTGGTACAACCGACGATATCTTGG
>JAGOOL010000046.1 GCA_017992485.1 Minisyncoccota bacterium | reverse complement strand
TCCTGCTGAGGGCACATTGTTGAAAAATATGGGTTTTATGCTACTATAGCCCCATGGATGACGAGTCCAAAAAGTTACTTTTAGAGAATCTACAGCTTACTCGCGAGAATCATACGATGCTCAAGAAACTTCGCCGTTCCCAGAAGAATGCGCGGATGATGAAGACCATCTATTGGGTGGTAATCATTACCCTTACGTACATGGCATACCTCAAGGTTCGCCCAATGATACAGAAGGCGAGTGATGCGTATGATCAGGCTCAGTTGCAGCTCGAGGGTATCAAGAATTTCGGTCAATAGGCGTTTGCTCAGGTAGCTGTTTGGTGTAAGAGTATGGTCTAAGTGCAAACAGAAGGTAGGGTAATGTAATAACATATTTGCTCAGGTAGCTCAGTTGGTAGAGCGCTCCCCTGAAGAGGGAGATGTCACCAGTTCAACTCTGGTCCTGAGCACAGCAACAGTTTCATATTTAACCTTTATATATAAGGCTATCTTCGCTATGTAGGGCTATTGACTTTATCTTCCATATGTGATATTATACTAGGGACAAAACAAAAGTATTCAATCACAACCACATATAACCAGACTTATGGAACCAACGATGAATTTCTCACTTGCGGTCACGAACCATGTACAACGGTTCAGATCCATTGAGAAAGAAATCAGAAATAAATACGAAGCCCTCACCGATAAACAGTATGGCCCAACAGCCCTCCTCATCAGTGTTGTCCAATTTATTTCCGCTTACTTTCTCCATTCACTGCCCATGCTTATCGTAGCCACCGCTATCAGTACATTTATACTGATTTGTAGTTTTGGCAGCGAAAAAGCTTTTGCCAAAAAGATCAAAAGTTCAATCACACGATTCTTTTGGGAAAAGAAAATTCAGTTCGAAATTCGAACGACCAAACAGCAGATCAAAGAAGAATTAACTGAAATTCGTAAAGAAATTTTAGGCATGAATAAAGGCGATGCAACAGTTAAAGACATTGCTGCTGATGCCATTCAAATTCTTATGCTCAAAGTCGCATAGAAAAGTCATATATAACAAATAAAAAGACCACTCTCCTGAGCGGTCTTTTTTTATCGGTCATTTATTTATTGGTTGTGAATTAGAGTGACTTAACTCTGAGGTTCGTCTGCTTTTGTTTATCTATCTTTGGAAGCTTCACAATGAGGAGGCCGTGCTTTTCCATTGCTTCAGCGCCATCAATATCAACTTCTTCCGGAAGGAGAATCGTTCGAGCAAATGTGCCCCAGTAGAGTTCGCGAATAAAGTAGTTTTCATCATTGATTGATTTAGTTTCTTCGCGGCGGCCGCGGATAGTGAGCATGTCGCGAGTAATAGAGAGCGTGAGATCTTCAGGTCGAACACCGGCAACCATTGTCTGCACAACGATATCAGTTGGTGTTTGGTAGACGTCGACAGTAAGCTGTCCTTCAGTTTCTTCTTCGCCGTCTTCGTGCCAGTCCTTGGTTTCTTTGTAGTCTTTTGAATATTCCTTTGCACGACTCGCGGGTACGCCAAATGTCTTACGGCCAGCGGCTGCACCTTTTTTGCCAGCTACAGTGAGCGGGCGAGACTCTTCTTCATTTTCATCGTCTTCATGATCATCGAGATCAAGATCATCATCCTCGTAGTCATCATTGTCTCGAAGTTTGATGCTACCCGTTAGTTTTTCCATGAAAGAACGTTTTTTAAACATAGTGAATTGATTTAGAGTGACTGATCGCCCATGCGACGCAGTTTTTCAAATAGTAATACGCTGATAATCGAAATGACCCACAGAAAACCGAAAACCGCGAAAAAATTCTCTCCGTTATTACCAATTATAAAAAAGTTGAACAAGCTATGCAATACAATGGCTGTTAACACTCCAATAACGAGGTAAATTGATTTTGTGGATTTACCCTTGAAAAAGGCCAAGCCCATGAAGATACCGATGAAGCCACTCGCAACAGCGTGGAGGAGTGTCGCACCGAGGAAACGAAGATTACCAGTGAGTAAACTCACCGTTGTTTCATTGAGCTGAAGCGGATGCATGAGGAAAAGTGCATTTTCAAGCGCTGCAAAGCCAAGTGCTCCAGAGATCAAGTAGATTGCAAAGTCGACAGGCTCGTCAACGTAGGCTGTTCTAAAGGCGATGATAGCAACGACAAAGAGTTTAATGACTTCTTCGATTGCTGCCCAGACGATAGTGAGAACAGGACCGTCTGAGATAAATTTACGAGCCATTTCTTCGAGTGGCAAGACGAGCATGACCGATGCCATACCAATGAGGAAGGTCGTAATAATGAGGCCGCGTGGTTCAGGACGTTCTTTATCTTCTTTCAGCCAAAACCAAAGCCATAAAAGCGCCGGAATAAGTCCGCCGAGGAGTGCGATTATGATTGTTTTGAAGCTTTCGTCGAAAACCATTTGGTTGCGATGAGTAGCGTACCTTTTTCTCTAGGAATGATGCTCCATAGTTCTTCAGTGATGTGTGGCATGAAAGGATGAAGACCGATGAGTGAGCGTCGAAGTAATTCCTGGAGAAGCCATGCGCGTGATTCGTCGCCAGCGGCAAGGATTGGCTTACTCTCCTCGATGATTATATCAGCAAAAGTGTGCCATACGTAGTGGTATAACTTTTCTGCGGCAATGTGGAAGTGATATTCGTCGATTTCTTTTGTCATTTCGTCAAAAAAAGCATCAGATTCAGCGAGAATCACTATATCTTTTTCAGAAAGTGTTGCTGGTTTCGCGAGAAGCTCGATACTTGTCGAAGAAAGAACGAAGCGAGTGATATTCCAGAGTTTATTGGCGAAGTTTTTGTAGCCCTTGATCTTGTTTTTAGAAAGTGCCATGTCGCCACCCGGAGCATTACCAACGATGAGCGCCATACGAGTCGCATCTGCGCCGAATTCATCACAAAGAGTAATCGGACTGATGACGTTTCCTTTTGATTTACTCATTTTCTGATTTTTCTCGTCGTTGACCATGCCGTGAAGGTAGACGTCTTTGAATGGAATGGTGTTTTCCAAGTACATGCCGAAGATAACCATACGCGGAATCCATTTGAAGATGAGGTCGCGACCAGTTTCCATGAGGTCAGTTGGGTAGTAGGTTTTGAAATCAGGAGACGTTGAATAGCCGAGCGCAAGCAGCGGCCATTGACCTGAAGAGAACCAGGTATCGAATGTATCAGTGTCTTTGGTGAGCTCTCCACCGCAAGTTGGGCAAGTAGTAAGTGTATTTTCGAGATCAGGGAAACCATTGTCGCACGAGGCGCAGAGTTTTGCCGGGATAGAAATACCCCAAACAATCTGACGAGAAATGTTCCAGTCGATGGTGTTGTTCATCCAGTATTCGTAGATTTTGCGGAAGTTGTCAGGATGGAAAGTAATATCGCCTCGCTCAACAGGTTCAAGTGCTTTTTTCGCAAGTGAATCCATCTTAATGAACCACTGTGGGCGAATTTGCGGTTCGATTGGTGTTTCGCATTTGTAGCAAACCGGAACGGCGTGCATGTAGTTTTCTTCTGTTTTGACGAGTAAACCTTTTGCAGCGAGCTTTTCAACGATAAGTGGACGAGCTTTCTTAATATGAATACCGGCGAGGTCTCCAGCGATTGGCAAAAGCTTTCCGTTCCAATCAATAATCTGCTCAACATCGAGGTTGTGACGCTTGGCAATATCGAAGTCAACTGAACTGTGCCATGGCGTGATTGTCATGACACCTGTTCCAAATTCCATATCGATTGCCTCATCTTTGATAATTGTTGCAGTGATCGGGCCGTTGATCCATTCAAGATCAATTTTTTGGCCGTGCTGGTATTCGGCATAGCGTTCATCTGCCGGATGCATGACGACGTATTTATCTCCGAACTTTGTTTCCGGACGCGCAGTACCAATCGTAAATGGACCATATTTGAAATAGTAGAAAGCATCATTTTGTTCTTTGTTTGTCGTCTCAACATCTGAAAGGGAAGTCTGATGACGTGAACACCAGTTAAC
>JAGOOL010000045.1 GCA_017992485.1 Minisyncoccota bacterium | reverse complement strand
TAACCTTAAAAATCAATAGCCATGGCAAACAAAAGAAAGAGCCTTTCTCCGATTAAAGGCAGAATATTGGTTGCAAGCCCGCTTGTAACGCGGGATGAGTATCATCAGACAGTTATTCTCATTACGAAGATTGATCAGTATAGGAATGTTCAAGGGTTAATTCTCAATCGTACGACAGGTAATAATGTTTCGGAATTTTCGATTGAACTCGACAATTTCAGATTTCCTGTACGTGACGGTGGTGTGTATGAACAAGATGAACTTTCTGTACTACATACAAAGGGAAACGTTATCCCCGATAGTAGAGAATTATTTCCCGGGGTATGTGTCGATGGTGATCTTGATGAGCTCAGCTACTGGCTGATGCTTGGCCAGGTAGATCTCAGTGAATTGCTATTTGTCTCGGGCTACTGTTCCTGGACCGCAGATGAATTTGCAACAGAGATGCGTCGACACGAATGGTATGTCACTGATGCAACAATGGATATTGTTTTCAACGATAGGCCACATGAACTCTGGTGGGAAATCGTCAGTTCATTCGGCAAATATCTCCATGTTGTGGCAGATAATGCTAAAGCACTCTCAATTAACAATTGAGAGTTTTTTTATTGGTATGATATAATTTTCCCATACCCTATGTCCGATACAACAAGAAAAATTTTAATTGTTGAAGATGAACGTCCGCTATCAAAAGCGCTTGAACTTAAGCTCACCAAAGAGGGCTATGAGACAACGATCGCAGTAGATGGCGGTGCCGCAGTTGAACTTCTCAAGAATACTGTCTTTGATGTTGCAATCCTCGATCTCGTTATGCCGCAGTATGATGGTTTCCACGTCCTCGAATATGTCCATAAAAATAAATTACCGATGAAGGTTATTGTCCTCTCGAACCTCAGCCAAACAGAAGACGTCAAAAAGGCCAAGAATTTCGGCGCAGAAGAGTATTTCATTAAATCAAACACACCGATAGTCACGCTGGTTGAAAATATTAAAAAAATTCTTTCCAAATAATCTTTTCTAAGTACTAATATACAAATTATATGTTCATTGAAAACGATACTCTCAAAAAAATTCTGGTAGAACAGAATTACCTCGAAAAGGCCGACATTAAAGAGGCCGAAGAGAAGATGGCGACTACTCGCTATACGGATTTTTTTGGCTACCTTATTGCGTCGAACACGATGACGAGAGACTTGATCGGACAGGCAATCGCTGAGCACTACGACGTTCCGTATGCCGACCTCAATAGTCAAATTCCCGACAGAGCCCTTTTTGAAAAAATTCCCGAAGAGATTTCTCGTAAATATCGAGTCGTTCCTTTCAAGGAAAGTGCAGCCGGTCTTGCGCTCGCAACTGACGACCCGTCCGCAAAAGACCTCCTTAAAAACATTGAGGCGGAGTTGCTTAAGGGGAAAAGTGCCATCAAGAAAATTTCTCTGATGTATTCATTGCCTGAAGATATCTCTTCTATCTTCATTCGCTTCCAGCGCCCACTCGAAACACGTTTCTCTAAAATTCTCAAAGACAACAATCGCATTGCTCCTGAAATTATCGATGAGGTCATTTCCGATGCTCTCGGTTTTAAAGCGTCCGACATTCACCTCGAGCCGAGCGAAACGAACGTACTTATCCGCTTTCGCGTCGACGGCGTCCTCAAAGAGGCTGGGGTTTTGCCGCGTACGTACTACGACAACATCGTCAATCGCGTCAAAGTCCAGTCAAAATTGCGCACTGACGAACACAATATTTCTCAAGACGGCTCTATCCGTCACAAAACAAAGGACGGTCGACAGGTCGACCTTCGTGTTTCCGTTATGCCGACAGTTGATGGTGAAAAAATTGCCATTCGTATTCTCGGTGAATATGTCCGTGATTTTACACTTGGTGACCTCGGATTGTCAGAAGCAAACGAAGAGCTCATTCAGCAGGTCGCTGATCTACCATTCGGTATGATCTTGGTGACTGGTCCGACTGGCTCCGGTAAATCAACAACACTCTACGCACTCCTCAAAATTCTCAACAGTCCTCAGGTGAACATCACGACAATCGAAGATCCGGTTGAATACAAAATCGCCGGAGTCAACCAGATTCAGGTCAATGAAGGCACTGGCCTAACATTTGCTCGAGGTCTTCGCTCTATCGTTCGCCAAGACCCCGACATCATTCTCGTTGGAGAAATTCGTGATACTGAAACTGCGGAAATCGCCGTGAACGCTGCGCTCACGGGCCACATGCTCCTTTCGACGTTCCATGCCAATGATTCGGCAACTGCAATTCCGCGCTTGCTTGATATGGGTATCGAGCCATTCTTGCTTGCGTCGACACTTGAGCTTATCGTTGCGCAGCGCCTCGTTCGCACAATATGTGATCAATGTCGCTACAGTGTTACGCTCGAGAGTAATAAAATCACCGGAAATAATGAATACCTCAAGAGAATTTTTCAAAATCCGACGTACACGCTATATGAAGGAAAAGGTTGTGCGGCGTGTGGTGGCACCGGATATGCGGGTCGAACTGCTCTCTATGAATTCGTTAGAATGACTCCTGAAATGGAAGAACTCACACTCGAACACCCGTCCGGCAGTCAGGTTGCGACACTCGCAAAGAAGCAGGGAACACGTTCAATGTTTGATGATGGTGTTGATAAAGTCCTCGCCGGAACGACAACTATTGCAGAATTGCTTCGTGTCGTGCAGCCACCATTAGAATAATTGGGTAAAAAATTAAGCAATACTATGATTATCGGCATTGGAAAAGAAAAGAGATACTTTCTCGAGAACCTCAGTCTTCTCGTAGCTTCAGGCATGAACGTTGTCGAAGCAATCAAAAATATCAATGACGATGTTAGGTCAACCGCATTTAAAAAAGTTCTCAAAAAAGTTGAACAAGAAGTCGCTGACGGTATGCAGCTTTGGCAGGCGCTCAAAAATACCAAGCTTTTTGACGACAATGCCGTCGCGCTCATTCGCGTCGGTGAAGAGTCCGGCAAGCTTTCTGACAACCTCAACGTTATCGCCATACAAGAAAATAAAAATACTATATTTCGTTCAAAAATCCGTTCAGCCATGCTCTATCCGGTTTTCGTTATTGGCATGTCGATGATTGTCGGCGTTGGTATTGCTTGGTTTATTTTGCCGAAGCTTTCTGTTGTCTTTGCGCAGCTTCGCGTACCACTTCCGGCGATTACCAAAGCGCTCGTTGGTTTTGGCACATTTATGAACGAGTACGGCACACGTGTTGTTCCTCTCGCAATTGTGGCTGTTATTATTATTTTCTACATCCTTTTCTTCAATCGATCTACCAAAAAAATCGGTCAGCGGATCTTACTTTCACTGCCTGGTGTTAAGCGTCTGACGCAGGAGCTTGAACTCTCACGCTTTGGCTACTTGCTTGGTACGCTTCTTCAGGCTGGTTTGCCGCTAACACAAGCGCTTGGTGCCATTACCAATGCCTCACCCTTTGTTTCATATAAAAAATTCTACGCAAAGATGCTCGCTTTGATAGAAGAAGGTAATTCATTTGAAAAAGCATTCCACTCTATTTCGCGGTCTCGCAGCTATATTCCATTGCCAATTCAGCAGATGATTATTGCAGGAGAACAGTCCGGCGGTCTGTCTAAGTCGCTCATTACTATCGGCGAAAACTATGAGTCGAAGAGTGAGATTACGAGCAAAAATCTTTCTGTTATTCTCGAGCCGCTATTGCTTGTCATCGTTTGGGTTGGTGTCGTTTTTGTCGCCCTCGCTGTTATCTTGCCGATTTACAGCCTCATCGGCGGCATCAATACGTAATAGTTGCAGCTTATACCAAATTGAGATAAAGAAACCATGAATTTTTTTTCAAAAAAAAATAAAAATTTCAGCACAAATCAGAGAGGTGTTTCTCTTATTGAAATTTCGCTCGTCGTCGCAATTATAGTCATCTTGGCTGCGATTACCATTCCGATTCAAAACAGCGTTTTGACGCAGCAATATTTAAGTGACGGTTCAAATAGTATTCAAACAGCACTCCGTACTGCAAATTTGCAAGCCAAGCTTGGCTCACACAATCTCAATGCCGGTGTTTGGAT
>JAGOOL010000012.1 GCA_017992485.1 Minisyncoccota bacterium | reverse complement strand
AAAACACTCAATGAAAATATTCCAGAGAGTATGCCAGCGACAATTGGCAGTCTTCGTCGCATGGCCGAAGTTGCGTATGCCAAATCTCTCCGTGATGACGGAACACATCGAACGATCATCGTTGCAGTTGATGCAGATCCCAAGATTCGTTATGACCGAATCATCGCGCGCAAAAGTCTGACCGACCACGTTTCGTCGTTGGAAAAATTTGTCGAAGAGGAAGAAATTGAATCCGTCGGTGACAATCCAAACCGCATGAATTTAAAGAAATGTATTGAGGCGAGTGATATTGTTCTCATGAATGAGGGGACACTAGAGGAATTTCACCAAACAATTGAAAGGGAACTAGTTGCTATACTGTAGCGCTCGATTTGACTTTTCCCAAAAATACGATATAGTACAGAAAACCTCAAAACTTAAAAAATGGAAAAAAACATAGACGATCCGTACTCGGATTTTAGGCAGTATTCTTTACTGCATGGCTTAACAATGCATCATGCATACATTGAAAAAACGTACGTCTACTGCACAATTGTAGTCGATAGCGGAACCTTTTGTGATCCGCTAGGCAAAGAAGGCGTTGCTCACTTTGTCGAACACCTTATTGCTGAGAATGGCAAAATGAGCTACCCGAAATCGTATCTATTCTTTAGAGATAAAGGTGGACGTGTTCAATTCGGTATAACTTCCTTTGACAGGACAAGCTACTCGTTCAAATTGCCCGCAAAACCTGATCTCTTCCGTAAAGGATTAGATATTTTCTTCTCAATGCTTTTTAATGTTTCAAATGTTAAAAAGTTTGACGAGCAGAAAAAAATCATTATACAGGAATACCATCGGAAATTTAAAAATACAACCGATATTGAAACTGTGTACGATCTTCGCGGAAAGGTTTATGGTAAAAAAACTTTATTTGCTCGATCGATAAGTGCACTCGGCAATATCGACAGCATCCAAGCTATTACAAGAGAAGACATAAAGATGTTTGCGAAGGACCATTATGTGCCAAACAACATTTCATTGTTTGTGTATGGTGGTTTGGACGTCGATACTGTCATTCCGATTATCAATGATCTTTCTGAGCAGTACTGTAGACCAATTGCTCATATGCCAAAACCATCAAGTTTTGGAAAGATTATCCAGCCGAGATTTGGATACGGTAAGACGCTGGCGATAGAGTCTAAGAGAGCGCAAAGTGAATATTTGGGAGTGGCGATATTGCCGTATACAACAAATAATTTGTTGGTAAGTGTTTTGACAACGATGCTGAGTGAAAAACTATTTCAGAAAGCTATTATTGGCAAAAGCAATATTACATACTCGATTGGGGCGTCTAGCTTCAAGAATAAAAAGGTATTCGCTATTGAAACAGTGTGTGATTCCTTTAACTCATCTCATCGCGATAAAATTATAGATATGTTTTATCGTTGTGTGCGAGAGACCACCGGCAATAGTGGGGCTTTCAAAAGAGTCGTTAAAACAAAGATTCACGATTTAATGTATCTAGATTCACCAAATAAAGATATTTTAGAATGTGTTGTCGATGATGTAATGAATTTTGGTAGAGTTATCCCGATTGCAGAAATGATTGAAAATTATAAAAGTTTAACAATCGAACAGCTCAACGACCTAGTATTTTTTCTAGATCGAGAGAATATGGTTCATTCTGTAAAGGGTTAGGTTCTGAAAAGTGAAACTGCTCTCGTTAACTTCGGTTAGCGAGGGCATTTTTTATTGTCTCTGGATCAGAGTATTCGAGTTCTGTTCCGGTTGAAAGACCGCGGCCGAGGCTGGCGACGGTAAATATATCGTCCTCTTTTCGGTTCGGTAACACTTTATCTTCCAAAAGTTTGCGAACGTACTGATCGGTAAAGTCGCCGGATGGATTCATTGGGAAGCCAAGCACAAGCTCCTTGAGCATTCCTTTCTTTTTATTCAAATAGTTCTCAAGTTCATTGATGCGCGTTCGGGCTAGCACTTTTTCATCAGCAATAGGAATGAGTCCACCAAAGACAAAATACTTACCATTCCAACCACTGCGTTCAACAGCGATTATGTCAGCATCTTTTTCAACAATCATAACAATACTATTGTCGCGCAAACCGGATGCACAAATATCACAGAGTTCATTGCCGTCTGTTTGGAAAAATCTAAAGCATTCGCGACACTGCGTGACTTGTTTGGCGAGCGCCGTGATTCGTTCGGCAAGTGTGCGACGAAAATCATCGTTTCGCTCTATTAAATAATAGACAAAACGCCGAGCTTGGCGTTCACCAATGCCCGGAAATCGTTTAAATAATTCAGCTAGTTCGTCTATGGAATCTCTCATACTTTTTGCTTTTACTTACAGTTGCTGGGCAAGTTTTTTAAAAATCATCAAATGAGCTACTTGCTGCACCAGCCGGCATGAATTCACTGATTGAGCTCTTCTCGATATCGAGGAAGGTCGTTTTGGCAGAATCGAAGTAGAGGTCGACTTTACCGACCGGACCGTTACGGTGCTTTTCGATGAGGATTTCAGTAATGTTGGTTTTTTCTTCTTTATCTTTGTAGCGATCTTCGCTGTGAATGAACATAACAAGGTCAGCGTCCTGCTCGATCGAACCGGAGTCACGAAGGTCGGACAGGCGTGGGCGACCGCCGCGCTGCTCAACAGCACGAGAAAGCTGTGAAAGTGCAATGACTGGAACATCGAGTTCACGAGCAAGACTCTTGAGAGAGCGAGAGATTTCAGTAACCTGGTTAACCATCGAATCATAGTTCTTGTTTGTGGTCATGAGCTGAAGGTAATCAACAACAATAAGACCGAGTCCGTATTCAGCCTTGAGTCGGCGAGCAGCTGCGCGCATTTTGGTGATGTTGTTACCGGCTTGGTCATCGATGTAGATCGGCGCTTTCGACAAAATATCGAGTGATGATGAAATCATTTCGAAATCACGTTCATGGAGTCCTTTACCCGTTCGGATATTCCAGGCATCGACGTGTGACTGTGCAGAGAGCATACGTTGCACGAGTTGCTGCGAACTCATTTCGAGAGAGAAAATACCAACGGGAATTTTATTGTCGACGGCTGCCTTGCGGGCAATGTCGAGGGCGAGTGTCGTTTTACCCATCGACGGACGAGCAGCCAAAATAATGAGGTCGGAATTTTGGAAACCGGCAGTGAGATTGTCGAGGTCTCGGAAACCTGTTGGCACACCGCGCATTTCGTCTTTAGAGTTTGCGAGACGTTCAAGTGTTTCCCAGGTTTCTGTGAGAGCGTTTTTGATGTTCGTGAATTTTTGATTTTTGGGCGCGTTGGTGACGGCGAAAATTCTCTTTTCAGCGGCATCGAGAATTTCATCGATGTGCATTGAGCCTTCTTGAAAGCCGAGTTCGCAAATACCGTCAGCCGCTTCGATGACAGCACGAGCGAGGTATTTATTGAGGACAATTTCGGCGTAGTATTTGATGTTAGTTGAAGCGGGAACAGTACCGACGACTTCGCTGAGGTATGAGCGACCACCGATTGATTCGAGAATTCCTTTTTTGTCGAGACATTCGCCGACGGTGACGAGGTCGATAGGTTCATTCTTGGCAGAGAGCCCCATCATTTCGCGATAAATGATTTTGTGTTTTTCCGCGTAAAACATTTCGTGCGAGATGAGATCAGAAATTTCATAGACACTTGATGGACGAATCATAATAGAACCGAGGATGGCTTTTTCAGCCTCAAGGCTCTGTGGCATCATTCGAAGTTGTGTCGGTTTTTTCGTCATTGCATGTGGATTGTAGCATGTCTGATTTTAGAAAAAATTATGGATTATTTGAGAACGGGTGTATAAGCCTGTGGATTACTAAAATAGCCTTTGTTTGCTTCCATGTTGACTAAAAAAACGAGAGTGGTATAGTCCATGCAAATACGTTGTCATGAAAAAAATAGAAAGTTTGGTTGCGCTCAATAGCGTGATGCTCATTGTTGATTCCTGGCTACTTGTTGATCATTTCAAAATGTTGCCAGTTTGGGTGCAGGGACTATACATAGTTCTAGCAAATATTTTCCTTCAAGCGATGTTGCGAGCAGCAGCTATTGCCTTGCACTCGACTCCTCTTTCCGAACCAAAGAATGACTTCGAGCTTTTTATAAAACGCGCAACAATTACTGCGTATCTTATGATCAGCGCGAGCCTCATCCAAATTGATATAGTGCTGACGGGTACATTGATATTTGAGGGCAAGTTAGGTATATCTACGATGCTTCGCGGAATCAAACCTTGGTTAGCGATCTCTTTTATTTTGTTTTTTGTCTTTCACGGGCAATATGTTTTCAAGAGAAAAAGAGGTCGTTTAAAAGCATGAATCATATTCGATTCATGCTTTTTTTATTTAGCTTATTTACTTTTATATATTAGAGAAATTATTTTGAATCTTTCTTATCAGCTTTTCTTGCAAAGCCACGAGGTTTCTTGGGTTCACTGAGTATTTCGAGTGCGCGTTCAAGAGTTACTTCAAAGACGTCGTCTTTTTTGAGTGAGCGGAAATCACCATCGTGCATGACGTACGGGCCGAAACGTCCTTTGTTCGCGAGAATTTCTTTGCCGCTGTCCGGATGAGTACCAAGGACGCGTGGAAGTGAAAGGTAGAGCATTGCTTCTTCGACTGTGACTTCAGTCGGATTTTTTTCTTTTGGAATAGAAGCCATACGAGGTTTACCGACAACTGTTCCGGCTGGCGCGTTTGTGTCTGCTGCTAGTGCTGCAGTTGCAGCCGCAAGTGCTTCGTCCTCGGCACCAGCTCTACTTGCTTCCATTTTTCCTGTTCTCTCATTCATCTTTGGTGCAATTTTTTGCGCGGCTTTTGCTGCTGCTTTTTTACTAACGCGTTTCTTTGGACCTTTTACCATAATACCGAGCTGAACATACGGACCGAATCGTCCAGTTTTGACGAAAATCGGGAGGCCTGTTGTCGGATCATTGCCGATTGGTTCATCACTTTTGATTTCAAGACCTTCAAGTGTAAGAGCGCCGTCACAATCTGGGTATGTAGCACACGAGAGGAATTTACCGCCACGACCGAGTTTGATAACCATAGGACTATCACATTTTGGACATTTGAATTTTTCGTCAGCGTCGCCGAGGTTAGTAGCTTTAGCTAATTTATCTTTTTCCTTTAACTCTTTTTGAAATGGACCGTAGAAATCCTTGAGTGTTTTTTCATACTGACGGTCTCCGTTTGCGATATCGTCGAGCTGTCCTTCGAGTTCTGCAGTAAATGTATCAGAAATGTAGCTGCCGAAATTTTCTTCGAGGAACGACGAAACAACTTCGCCTGTGTCTGTTGGCTTGAGAGCTCTCGCGATTTTTTCAACGTAGCCGCGATCTTCGAGGGTTGAAATAATAGATGCGTATGTAGACGGTCGTCCAATGCCGCGTTCTTCGAGTGCTTTGACGAGTGCTGCTTCAGAATATCGAGCAGGTGGCTCTGTTTGTTTTTCGAGCGAGCGCATATCAAGCAGATTGAGAGGGTCATTTGCAACAACTTTTGGAAGTTCTACGTCTTCACCGCGAGCGTCTGGATCAGCGCGTAACCAGCCATCGAAAAGGACCCGCGAACCATTTGCGCCGAAATCAGGAATTGGTTTTGTTCCTGACGCCGTACTGTTTTTACTTGTACCACTTTTTATATCGATATTGGCCGTAATTTTCGTACGCAAAATTTTCGCATCAGTCATCTGACTAGCTACTGTGCGTGACCAGATCAAATTGTAGAGCTTCTTCTGCTCGTCATTCATGCCGGCATTTGTTTTTTCAAAATGTGTTGGACGAATAGCTTCGTGGGCTTCTTGTGCATTTTTAACTTTTGTCTTAAATGTGCGAACTTCGAGATACTGTTTGCCGTACATTTTTTCAACCTGTGTTTTGATCTGTGCAACAGACTGCGCAGAAAGTGTCGTTGAGTCAGTACGCATGTATGAAATGTGACCCGCTTCGTATAGTTTCTGAGCGACCTGCATTGTGCGCTTTGGAGAAAAGCCGAGACGTGAGCTCGCTGTCTGCTGCAAAGTAGAAGTAGTGAACGGCGCTTTTGGTGTACGCTTTGCTTCTGTTTCTTTGACATCGATGACGTGCCACGGATTTGTTTGACCAGCTTCAAGAATGCGAGTAGCTTCTTTGGCATTGTCTGGTTGTTCGGAACACGTGAATGTCACTTTTTCTTTTTTTGTCGCACTACTTTTTGTTCCCGGCACTGTTTCGAGATCCGCTTCAAGTACAAAGTATGTTACCGGAATGAAAGCGCGAATTTCTCGTTCACGTTCCATAATAAGACGTAGTGCAGGGGATTGGACGCGACCTGCTGACAAGCCATAGCGAACTTTTTTCCAAATTATTCCTGAGAGATCGTAACCGACGAGACGATCAAGTACACGACGAGCTTCTTGCGCTCGAACAAGTTTAATGTCGATATCACGCGGATGCTGCAAGGCTTCTTGCACAGCTTCCTTTGTAATTTCATGAAAAGCCACGCGACTAATCGGCGCTTTTACTTTTTTATCTTTTTTAAGTAGCTGTTCGAGGTGCCACGAAATAGCTTCTCCTTCGCGGTCGGGGTCGGTTGCGAGAATAATTTCTTTTGCTTTTTCTGCGAGGCCGCGGAGTTCGTCGACGACTTTATCTTTGCCTTTTGAAATTTCGTAGTGAGGAATGAAACCGCCAGGGATGTCGATCGCTTGTTTGTTCGATTTTGGGAGATCGCGAATATGCCCGACTGAAGCGCGGACCTTGTATTCACCCTCGAGATATTTTTCAATTGTTTTCGCTTTTGACGGCGATTCAACGATTAATAATTTCATAACCATCGCAAGTATTACATGAAAACAAATTTTTACGCAAATTATGAAGGTCGAATTAATCCATTTTGTTCTTTGATGAGTTCTTTTATTTCGAGTAATGTGATCACTATATTTATTTCACTAATTGATACTGAAAGTTCTTGCGAAAGATCGCTTCGAGATTTAGGTTCAGTCAGTAATTCTAAAAGTTTTTTCTCGTTGGTTGATAGATCTGTGCGCTCATTATGTGAGGTTGCTGGTGAGGCTCCTGCAGTATCTTCACTTCTCGGAAAACCGAGCGCCTCGTGTAGATCGTCTGCGCACGTGATTGGCGTCGCACCAAGTCTAAGAAACTGGTTTGTGCCTTTGCTGAGAGGGTTGTTGATATCGCCGGGAATGACGAGAAGGTCGCGATTGTAATCGACGGCGAGTCGCGCAGTAATAAGAGTGCCGGATTTTTCGGCGGCTTCGGGAATGAGAACTGCGTGAGCGATACCTGCGACGAGTCGATTGCGCTGCGGAAATATCCAATCGGCGGCTTTTTGATTGGGGCGACATTCACTCATAAGCAAACCGCCCTGTGCGAGGATTTTTTCTGAGAGGCGAACGTGGGGGCGCGGGTAAATGACGTCTTCGTTAAGTCCCGAGCCGGGAAATGCTATTGTCGGAATACCGGCTTTGATGGCCGCTTCGTGGGCAATAGAATCGATTCCGTAAGCTAGGCCCGAGACGATGACAACAGGCATTCCTTTGAGGGATCCAACGAGGGATTGAATACAGTCTTCGGCGTAGTTTGTGTGTTTGCGTGGGCCGACGATGGTTAGGATCTTCTTGTTGGCAAGAAGGTCTGTAAGTGTGATATTTCCGCGGACATAGAGTTTCTTGGGAGGTTGTGGGATTTCGAGAAGCTGAGTAGGGAAGGATGTTTTTGGAAGTTCTTGGATCGGGGGCATTTTAGGTGGTGGTTCAAAGATTCCATATGGTGTTTGGGTAGTGGCGTGAGTGGTGGGTTGCGTGCTTGAGCTGCCCATACTGTCTGAAGGGCGTACATCGTTTTGCTCATATATATTGTGCTGCTCATGTAAATCGTGGTCCATGTATATATAGTAGAATGACCACCTTAAAAAAAGCTGAAGGAAAGATAAAAATTCCTTTATTAAAACTTAATCAAAAATTAAGGTGGTCGATTTTAGGTACGTCGGAGTAGAGTGCGACAAATCACGCTGATACTGAGGCTCAAGCTGAAGCTTGGGCTTACAGCATTCTCAATTAGCTATATCTTGATTTTGCCAAATCGGGCATTTTTGCTACTATTACAGCATCAAATAACATATATATGCTAGACATTAAATTCATTAGAGAAAACGCAGACATCGTCAAAGACGCCGCACGCAAGAAACACGTGAATGTCGATATTGACCTTCTCCTCAAAAAAGACGACGAGCGCCGTGACCTTATGCAAAAGGCAGACGTTCTTCGCGCCGAACAAAATAATATGTCCGGCAACATCGCTCGTGAGCAAAACGCAGATGCTCGTGCGCAAATGATCATGGAAATGACGACGGTTAAAAATGATTTAGGAAAAATTGAGGAAGATTTGAAGCCGATAATGCTCGAGTGGAAAAAGCTCATGCTCGAGGTTCCAAACGTTCCCGACATGAGCGTGCCGGAAGGCGCAGGTGACGCGGATAATGTTGAAATAAAAGTTGTCGGCGAAAAACCTGTTTTTACTTTCAAACCAAAAGATCATATTGAACTTCTCGAAAAACTCGACTATGTCGATTTTGAACGCGGCAGCAAAGTTTCAGGTTTTCGTGGCTACTTCTTGAAAGGTGGTATGACGAAACTTTCTTTCGCTCTTTGGCAATACTTCATGGAAAAGATTGTTGCGAAAGGTTACGACCCGCTCATCGTTCCATCTCTCGTTCGTCCGGAACTGCTCTACGGCTCAGGTTATTTACCACAAGGCGAAGAAGATCTCTACAAAACACAGGACGGTGAATATTTCGCCGGCACTGCTGAAGTCGCAACGATGGGACTTTACTCAGATGAAGTTATTCCGGTAGAAAAGTTGCCGATGAAAATGGTTTCGTTTTCACCATGTTTCCGTCGCGAAGCCGGCAGTCACGGTAAAGACGTCAAAGGTCTCATCCGCGTTCACGAATTCTACAAACTCGAAATGGTTATTCTCTGTGAAGCTGAGCACGAACAATCAGTAAAACTTCATGAAGAACTTTTGGCGAACGTTGAAGAGTTGATGCAAGATCTCAAACTGCACTACCATGTTGTCCTCAACTGCGGCGGCGATATCGGCCTCGGTCAGGTTAAAAAGTATGACGTTGAAGCGTGGGTTCCATCACAGGAAAAATTCCGCGAAACACACTCTGCTTCGTACTTCCATGATTTCCAGTCACGCCGACTCAACATCCGTTACCGCGATGCCGAAGGTAAACTCCGATACGTTCACTCTCTCAACAATACACTTGTCGCAACACCACGCATTCTCACAGCAATAGTAGAAAACTATCAGACCGAAGACGGAAAGATCCGCGTTCCGGAAGTCCTTAAAAAATATATCAACACTGAATTTCTCTAGTATAATTCTGTCCGTATGCAACACGCACCGAAGAAGCCGTTTGTCTCAGACAAACTAGCAAAACGTCGTAAGGCGCACGCGAAAGCCAAGCGCATTCTGGCTTTTGCTGTGCTTGTCATTGTCGTTGCTGCACTCGGCTACTTTATCTATGCTGATCGTTTTCAGATTCGTGGTGTCGTTGTGTCAGGAACACAAGCGGTGCAAGGTGGCGATGTTGTTGCCGCTGCAGACGGGATTATCTCCGGTAAAAGTCTCTACGTTTTTCCAAAGCGCAATATATTTCTCTATTCGAAAAAAAGTTTAGAAGCTGAACTTGGTCAGTATTTCCCACGACTCGATACAATCAATATTCAAATTGAAAATAAAGAACTCGCAATCTCAGTTACTGAACGTGACCCAGCGTATTTGTGGTGCGGTGAAAGTATCCCAGCAACACGACAGGCATCGTTTGAATCTATTTGCTATTTCGTTGATGGGACCGGCTACATTTTCTCACTCGCTCCACAGTTTAGTGATTCAGTATATATGCGTATCTATACATCGCTTGGCGAGGTGACAAGTGCTGATGTTGCAGCTGCTGGCGAAATTCCCGCAGAACAGACTTCAATAAATCCGATCGGCCAATACGCAATGAAGGGTACTGTTCTTGCGCGCGTCGCAACATTTGCCAAACAAATTACCTCAACGACATTTAAGCCGTCTGCTTTTTCAATTACTCCGGACGGTGATGCACTCATTTTCCTCTATCGTGATAGCGATACCTCTCCAGCGATTCGATACAACCCACTCCACGACCCACTCACTGTCGTCGCTCAATTTAAAAGTGCAATCACAACAGAACCACTCAAGGGTAAGCTATCGACTAGCTTGAGTACACTCGACTACATTGACGTACGCTTCCCAAATAAGATATTTTACAAGTTCAATGACGACATTGGACAGCAACAAGATAATGCAAAAGACAAACAGAATGAATAACGAAGATTCGTTCTGGGGTCGCTTGCGCGAACAGCGCGTAACGAAGCGACCGTTTTTCGTCCTTGCACCAATGGCCGACGTCACTGACCCGGCTTTTCGTCGCATTATTGCAAAGTACGGCAAGCCCGACGTTATGTGGACTGAATTCGTTTCGGCTGACGGTTTGATGCTCGGCGGGCGAGAGCATCTCATCCGTGACCTCCTCTACACCGAAGCGGAGCGTCCGATCATTGCGCAGCTCTTTGGATCAAATACAGAAACGATGCGTGCGGCTGCGAAACTGTGTACTGAGCTCGGTTTTGACGGCATCGATATCAATATGGGTTGTCCTGATAAATCAATCGAGAAGCAAGGAGCAGGTGCAGCGATCATCAAAACGCCGGACATTGCGATTGCGATTATTCGTGCAGCGCGAGAGGGTATTGCGCAGGCTGTTGCTGAAAACACAAATGATGCAACAGGGAAACCGATTCGCACTATTCCGCTTTCTGTAAAAACTCGCATTGGTTATACAAAAAATGAAATCAACACCTGGCTACCAACATTGCTCAAAGAAAATCTTGCTGCTATCACCGTGCACTGTCGTACACGAAAAGAAATGTCGAGTGTTCCAGCACGATGGGAACACATACAAGAAGTCGCCGCGCTTCGCGACCAGATTGCGCCCGAGACGCTGATTATCGGCAATGGTGATGTTCGCGATATGGAACATGGACGTGAGCTTGCAGAAAAATATGGCGCTGACGGTGTCATGATCGGACGATCGATTTTCGGTAATCCCTGGTTGTTTGCTGATGCACAGAAAAATGATGCACAGAAAAAAACTTTTCATTCATTTTTCCCATCGACATTTTTCCAAAAAATTCGCAACAGTTTTGCTGCATTTCTACAAAACTACTTCGGTATAAAAAATCGCTACTGGTTACGCAATACTGCACCGGCTGGTGTGTCAAAAGAAGAAAAACTCTGTGTCCTCATTGAACACTGCAAACTCTACGAGGAATTACTCGGTGATATCAAGAGTTTTTCAATAATGAAAAAACATTTCAAAGCCTATGTCCATGGCTGGCCAGGTTCAAAAGAGTTGCGCATGGAACTCATGGAAGCACAATCAGCTGCTGACGTTGAGCGCACGATCAAACATTTTATTGACACGAAGTAGAACTGAGACTACAGTGATTCTTAAGTAATACATTCGTTAAACAATCTTAAATAACACGACCATGGCAAACAAATTACAACTGAGATTGCTCCTCAGCATCTTCTTATTAACAATGCTCAGTATGTGCGGCTTCCAGCGACGCTTGGCAGCACAGGACATCGTTAAGTCCACCACACGACTTACCCCGACAACAATCGAATTTAGTAGCGGCTACAGCTATCGTTCGAAATGGAATGCTTCAATTCTTGTAACAGTAACCAAAATGCAATTTGCAAACCTTGTTATCGGCGCCAACATTATTGGCCCGTACGACAACTACCTGAAAAACGAAGAATCTAAATCAAATATTACACTTTGGGGCGGATCAATTGGTATTGGTATCACAGACTGGCAAAACAAATGGAAAGGTTCCCGAATTGAGGCAACGCTCGGTTGTGGGAATAGGGAAAAAGGTGACGGCAATCCACCCTGGAATTACGGTTTCCGGAGTACGGTCGAACACTCGATATACACCGACAGAAAGGGAAGTTATGCTGTTTCGATTGGGTATCAGTACCGCATTGTGTATGTTGTTGATAACAACGACAAGAACGGGGTCGCGTACGTATCCAAGCAGCGACTGACGCCGATTCACAGTATTAACCTATCAGTATTTTTTTAGTGCTGAATATATTTGCCGAGTATGTTTCGTTCTTTCATTTTTATCCGAGCCCTTGCACCTTCACCGGTACTGGGGCTTTTTTCTTGACTCATTATGGATTTATGGGTATGATGTGGGCCAATCATAAATTAGTTCTCACATAATATAAACCCCAAACAACGAAAGTATGGCAAAAGACCAACACCCAAGTGGCTCACGCAGACCACATGATTTCACTCTCGACGAGATGAAACGAATCTCAAAACCGGAATCCGGTGTCACAAAAACTGAGAAGCAGCAACACAAGCAACGACGAGCAATGCTTATGGTAGTCGCAGCGACTATTGCTCTGACAGATCCTGAATTCCACATTTTGATTAATCACGACGATGTCATCTTGAATCATGTGTGTAAAAATCCACATTTAACAACCGGTAACATTGCAGAGATTTTGCAGCCGAAGACATTAAAACGAATTCATTCGCAGTTGCACCAAACAGATTTCTTGTACGACATTTCGCGGCTGCCTGCAGCAAACGAAAATGCTCTCAAGATTGTTGTGCAAAATGCCAATCGCCTCAAACCACACCTAGGTCGTGTTCACGACAGAATTATGGAGAATGTGTATAACCACAAAGCATGCACAACACTGATTCTAAAGAATGACATTGGAAAAAAATGGCTTGATCTAAATGAAAATAATGAAGCTATTGCCGAAAAGAAAGCCAGCGGAAAATTTGCTGATCAGGTTCGTTCAGTGCTCGATGTTCATGTGGCTGACACAACAGCTATTCACAACAAAGCAGAATCTATGCAAGACGCATAAATCGTTAGCCTTCACCACAAAACACACTTTCTATAACTCACACTTAAAGTCCGGCCACACCCGGACTTTTTTATTTGCCCACTTTTCTCGACATTTGACAAGAGTTGCGTCCGAGCATAGAGTTGGAAAAATCTCTAAAAACACAGAAAATGAAAATAATAATCCTCCTCCTCGTCGCACTGTCGCAAAGCGTATTTGCACAAGAATCGACACAATTGCCCGACTCGCAAGCTCAGCGTAAAGCTAGTCTCATCCGCTATGAAAAAAGTGAATTAAAATTTGGCGGCAGTGTGCCGTTTACCTGGAATGCTTCGTTTGAACTTGTTCTGGCAAAATCTGGTCTCCGAACTGGCGTGCTCGCACAAGGTCCTCACGATCGGTATATGCCGATGATCATTGATGCCAAGCCGAGTGTGACGACATATGGTGCACTGCTTGGCTGGGGTTACACAAAGTGGCAATCAATAATCAAAGGATCTGGTGCATATGTATATGGTGGAACTGGGTCAACACAAGATAAAAAGGTTACATCCAACTACAATTATGGCTATGTCATCCAGCTTGTCGGCACGCTAACGTCCGGCGCAACGCACGGAAGTTTTTACGATATGGGAGTTTTCGTACAGTACAAGCATATGTTCCAGGTCCTCACTATGGAGGAAGGCATACTTTCGAAACATCGAGAATGGACTGAACGACAAAATCTGACATCTGTTAACTTCGGTGTCGCAGTTCATTTTTAAGGAAAACGGGTAAGCGCGGCTAAATTGTCGGGCTTTTTTTATTGCTTACATTTTTGCTATACTTATCCGCATGGAAACCCTTTCACTCTATAGAAAATACCGTCCGGCCGACTGGTCGCAGGTTCGCGGACAGGAGCACGTCGTCAAAGTTCTCGAGGGCTCAGTCGCAAACGGCAAAATTGCTCATGCGTATTTGTTTGCCGGTTCTCGTGGAACTGGTAAAACATCTGTTGCCAGAATTCTCGCGAAAGCACTCGGCACATCTGAAAATGATATCTATGAAATGGATGCCGCATCGAACCGCGGTGTTGACGACATTCGCGAACTTCGCGAATCGATTTTGACGCTTCCTTTTGAATCAAAGTATAAAGTCTACATTATCGACGAGGTCCATATGCTTACCAAAGAAGCTTGGGCTGCACTTCTCAAAACACTCGAAGAACCACCAGCTCATGCGATTTTTATTCTCGCGACAACAGAGCGCGCAAAAGTTCCTGACACGATCCAGTCTCGCAGTCAGGTTTTTGAATTTAAAAAGCCGACACCGGTCATGCTTGAAGCAATGATTTCTGAAGTTGCGACAAAAGAAGGGAAGACACTTCCTCCTGAATCTGCGCACCTCATCTCACTTCTCGGCGATGGATCGTTCCGTGACACATACAGCATTTTGCAAAAAGCAATTTCATACAGCAAAGATAAAAAAATTGATCCAGAGGAAGTGATTTTAGTGACTGGTGCGCCGAGCAACATTTTGATGCGACAAATGCTCGAAGGTATTGAGAAGCGCGATATTGGACTGCTTTCGACGACACTTCGTGAAGCCGAAAAAAATGGCGCAGACATTATGATCTTCGTGAAAATGATGCTGAACAAACTCCGCACGGCAATGCTCATTCGCTATGCTGCAAACGAACGCAAGCAAATCGCGGCTGATGTCGGCGAGGATGAAAGCGACCATTTAGCCAAGTTCGAGAAAGCTGCAGGGAAGACATTGAACTCTGCGCTCCTAATTGAGTTACTCGAAGCATCACTTCGAATCAATGAATCTCCGATTAAAACGTTGCCGATTGAACTTGCGTTTATTAAGGCGTTTGGGGAGGAGAAATAAAAAACCACCGATTAATTTCGGTGGTTTTTTATTTTAATTATCAAATCCTTTTTTCTCCAAAAGTTTCGTTAGTATCTCTAGCTCTTCTGGATAGTCTTTTTTGAGCTCAAACTGTACTCGGGAGATTTCTTCGTCGGTTTCATCAAGTTTCTTTTGCAGTCCGTCGATAAACTCTTGGCCGACATCGGCTTTCGGAATTTGCTCGTGGATGGTGATAGACTGGATATCTTCGTCGTCCATATCATTATCCAAATCATCCATGTCGATTTCCTTTACTGACAATTCTGAGTGCTTGTTGATTTCTTCCATCGCTTGAATTTTTGACGAAAGGGCAATGGCAGCTTGCAAGAGGAGAGAGCAGAGGATTGCTTTCTCTGGCTGATTCTTGAGTTCGTTGATTCGATTGTCGAGCACCTCTTTTGAGCGACGTATTTGTGAGATCTCTTGCGCATTTTGTGCAATACCTTTGGTCAGGCTACTCGCTTGCTCGCCCTGTTTTGCTGTCGCATCCGCTAATCGCTCGCTGTCATTGGCTGGCATATCGCCGCCCAAGTGTAATGATTCCATGAATATATTATATACCATTTTGAGTTAGAATATATGCTAGAGTAAACGAATATGAAATCCAGTCAAAAAATCTTTTTTATAATTCTTATTATTCTCATCGCCCTCGGTATTATTTTCAAGAAACCTGTTTCTGCTCCGACGGACGTGGAGCAAGTTGTGCAAAATGAAACTGGCCCAATGACTGAGTCTGTCGCGCCAACTGCTTTTGCGTGGCGCTACGAAGCCGCACCAACAAACAACCCAGACGGCATTCCGCAGACCAAAGTCTTTGTCGATGTCACATATCCATCTGCGAGCGGCACAGCAGCTCCGGACACGAAGCTTGTCGACACAACAGACGGCTCATGTTTTGATCACAATCCAAGCAATGCTGGTACTGCAGAAGACGACACCAAAGACAGAGTCGCTGGCACGAAAGTCATCCAGTGCTACGCTGCAGGATTTGGCTACTACTTCAAGATCGTCCGCGGCGAGCGCTCGTACGAGATCATGCGCAAGGAATTTGCCGAAGCGTCTCCTGAATTCAATCCGCCAGTGCAGCCGTTTGTGAAGATTGCTGAGATTCCGTTTAAGTAGGTAGATTTTACTGAAATCGAAGAGTATAATCCAAAAATGGAAAACGAGAAAAAAGACAAATTCGCCGGCCACTGCAAAAGCTGCCTCATGCCTTTTGACAAAGA
>JAGOOL010000011.1:7601-16114 GCA_017992485.1 Minisyncoccota bacterium | reverse complement strand
GTTCGAGTATGTCGCGCTCCATTGGTGCTACTGTTGTACCGATTTGTATCTCTCGTTGAGCCGGTGGAATTTCTTCTGGGTCGAGTTCAATACCCGTTTTTTCGAAAATATTTTCAGTCTGATTGCTCTGCTGCTCTATGAAAGCGATGAGTTCTTGGCGAATCGTTTTGAGGATACGTTCATTAACTTCACGGACAACATTGTTAACTATTTCTTCCGGAAGATTGAGTTCGTGGCGGAGACTCTTCGGATATTCATCAGGATGAACAATACCGACGAGAACCATCATTGTTTCCAGTTGGAGAGTTCCCATTTGATCAACGTGAATACCGTATTTTTTTCCGATCTGCAAAATCTCATTTGCCCAAGGTATATGTTTGAGCGATTCGCGAATGTATGGAGGAAGTTTCTCGAGGTGCTCGTTTATTATTTTTTGTGTTTTTTCATCCATATGTTTTTTCTTTTATTTTGTTGGTGGTGGCGTCGGTGCTTTGTTTGCTACGGGCGGCGTTGGCGCTGAGCTTGCGGCTGGTGCTGGTCGTGGCGCAGCTGATGGTTGTTGATTAGTTTGGAGTGGTCTTCGTTCAAATGTTTTTTGCTCGAATTTGTTTGTTGTTTGTGCAGCTTCTCTGTTTCCAAAGAATCCACCGATTGGTTTTCTTTCTGCTGTTGTTTGTGTTGACGCTGTTTGTTCGGGCGCAGTAGGGTTTGCGAGTGGTGCTTCTTTTCCGATAGAACTTGCGACCTTAGCTTTTTCATTTGCCGCATTTCCTCCAAACTGGAATCCGATAGGTCTATTTTCTGGCTGATTATTTTGACGATTGAATCCAGCTTGTGAGCGACTGTAGTTTCCCTGAGAATTATTACTATTTGCTGCTACGCCGCCAGTAGTGTTGATATTGATCTTGCTGTTGCTGATATTGATCGGCGCAGTTGAATTAATCTTTCGATTATCGTCGACACCGCCGAGGTTGCTGTATTGATTTGGCTGCTGCTGTGTGGCACTATTTTTTCCGTAGTTACCTCCGGTGAAGTTTGCATTTGCTTGTGGTCTAAATCCGATTGGCGCATTCGCTGTTGGTTGATTAGATTGTTGTGCCTGAGCTTTTGGCTGCGGCTTGAATCCGACGTTGGTACCTGTGTAGTATCCTGGATTATTTCCCCCTCCTTGATTATTTCCACTCTGATTCCCGCTTTGATTTCCTCCCTGGTTGCCCCCTCCTTGGTTGCCACCGCCACCACCTGAACTACCACCGCCGCCTTGATTTCCACCTCCTTGTTTTCCTCCACCGCTCTGATTACCCATCATCGTTTCCATCATTTCCTTTATTCGCTCTTCACTTTCTTTCATCTGTTCCTTTGTTCTTTCTTCGTTGGCATCAACGACTGATTGGAAATCGCCATCCTTAGCTTTCTTTTTATCCTTTGTTCCTGATCGAATTGCTTCGGCTGTTTCATTTGCGTAGGTACCAACCTGGCCAGTTTCCTTTCTTGAAATCTTATAACTAAGATCTGTTACCTTGCCTTGCGCTTTATCAATCATCTCCTGTGTAACAATGTTTCCATTACTATCTTTCATTGATGCACTGTTTGGTATTTCTTTATTGTTTGCATCTCTTAAGTTAACTCGACTCTTTTTTAATTCATTGAGCTCCTGCTCAGCTGTTGAAAGTTCGGCTTCAAGATCTTCTTTGTTTTTACGAAAGTTTTTATCAACAAAATCTTTAGTCTTTTTGTAGGCCATGTCTCCGAGGGTTGTTCCATTCTCAACACGCTGTGCGTACTGTTCGCGACCCTTTTTATAAACACTTTCTAGTCGTGCTTTTTCGGCAGTAGCCTTGTCTTTTGCCGCCTTAGCTTCGGCTGGGGTTGGTATTTTACCTGTATATGGATCAACCTCAGCGCGATTCGCATAGTACTCTTTTCTTTTAGCTTCATTTTCAAGCTGTTTCATCTTGGTCTTCTCTTCAGCTGTCGCTTCAAGACTATTAGCAAAATCTCTTTTTTTCTTTGATCTCTCTTTTTCGTAATCTTCTTTATCTTTTATGTAACCCTTCGAATCTGATTTACCAACCTTGAAGCCGGTAACACCACCAAGGTCTTTACCGGCAATTTTTACATTGCGTGCATCAAAGCTTGAACTACCAATTGAGCGTGTTCCTTTAAGTAATTTTTCGCCAGCCCAAGACTTTGAAGCCGCATTTTTCGCCCATCTACTTTCAGCAATTTTTGCTGCACCCGCACCAATCGTCTTTCTTGCAAGCAGTGCCGTACCTCCAGTTGCAAGCCCAAGCGCAGCTCCTCCAACAAAGTTGCCGGCTTTACTCATCATTCCACCGAAATCGCCGGCCATTGATTCAGCTGTTTTTTTAGTTTGCAAAAGAAGGTAGCTCACCATAATGAGTGGCAAGAGAACCCCGATAAATTGTCCTGTTGTTGTTTCGTTTGGAATGTTGCCGAGGAAGTTTGATTTGAGGAATGTCAGAATAAGGAAAATCATGAGCATGGCAATCGCCGGCATCACAGCAAGAGATGTAAGGTTGCTCCACCATGAACCGAATTTCATATACTTCCCTGCGCCACCTCCGGCGGCACCTGCGAGATTCCATTTATCAGGAAGAGTGAGTGACAGAAATGCGAGCGGAGCAAATATCATTGAAAGCCAAATGCCGATTGTTCGAGCGATAAAGAGCCAAGCCATTGAAAAGAAAACAAAAGCAGCAACAAGGTTTACTACTCCGCCAACGAGGGCAAAGATTGTATAAAAGCCGGCAAATTGTTCGTCCGACATACCTGTTGCTATCACGCCACCGGCACTATTAATTGTCGTAGATTGTTTAGCATTAGCGAGAAGCTTTGCCGGATTGAATGTAGATGCGAATCCGTATGAAATACTTTTGTGTCCAGCAGATCCGGTGATTGTCGTAGCTGTTTGTGGATTTGAAATCGAAATATTGTTATAGAAAAAGCGAGAGGTAATGTTGCCGAAGTCGACAACAACTTTTGTAAGGAAAAGACTGAAGTTAATAATGAGTGCAACCAAAATGACCCAGCCGATTAATTTTTTCTTGTCTTGGCCGAGAATTGTTGAGATTGCAACGTAGATCAAAATAAAAATGAAGAAAATGTTGGCGAGGTCGCGCATAATTCTCCAGCCATCAGTGACGAAGCTGTGGCCGGTCACCGGATACGAACTACTTGAAATAGAGTAACCAATACCAAAGTCCATGATTTCACCAGCGAGTACCATTACCCATGATGTTGGCACGAATACAACATAGTACATGAACTGTCCGACACAGCCGAAGAATTTTGCACTAGAAATAATGCCACACTCAGGGAGACCAGTATTTGGATCAATCTCGTCTGCTGTTGTGTTCAAGCCATTACCAACATTTTGGTTGCCGCTAGTCCCCGCACCGTTAGTGGTACTAGTAAGATCGTTTCCCGGAGCTTGGGTTGTAAAAGTTTGAGTATAAAGAACTCGTGTCCCTAGTGAGCCCTCAGCAAGACCGATAATGCGAATAAAATATGCAGTGCTTGGATTTAGAGCGGTATCTGTAGGTGGTGCAATATTTACGCTTTGGACTGATCTAAGATTATTCGCTGTCACATCTAAGGGGTGATGGATAAGAACAGTATCAAAATCCTGGTCTGCCGATATGTCTATGAAAAAAGCTTGATTATTTATGTAATTATTTCCCGTCTTGGTTCCTGCTCCCCCTATAATCCAATCCCAAGCATTTAATTCATCACTAGTGTTCTCAATCGTACCGTTTCTATCTGAATCTATAGCAGGAGGACTTACTTTAACAGTGGTCACAACACGCAGACCATTTGATGCTGGATTTAAAGAAGTATTTTCAACTTCAATACTTCCTGTTATCCACGGATTAGTTTGTGCTTTCGCAATTTGGGTAAAAGATAACAGCCCCGACAATAACAAAGCGGTGCCAAAAAAACCTTTTACAAACTTGTTGCTCATCCCGGTCATTATTTGGCATTAATTATACCTCAAATAACGAATAAGCCTGCTACTTATTTTGTTAGTAAACGCGGTTTTAGTAAGAGTTGATGTGGCTTTCGAAACGATCTCCGTAACTTGTAGTTAAATCTCCATCGCCATCAAAGCATCCCGAATAGGAAGCTCTTCCGTCGAGACGAAGTGCAAAAGGAACGCTCGGGTAAGTAGGGTCTGTGTTTACTGGACAGCTGTTAACATAGTGGCCAATGTAAATAGAGTTTGGTCCTGCTGCACCTGCTGCGGTGATGCTCACACCCGGCAAGAATGACTGTTGATTTTGGTAACCGATGAGTGGGTCGTACGACAGTGGTGCTGCTCGAGAGATTGGCCAACCATACATCTGGAATTCTGCTGATGCTGCCTTGGTTTCTCCATAAGCGCGGCGTGTTCGAGTCGCATTACTCATACCGACTGTTTCAGTGACGCATTGTTTAATGAGGCCTGTTGAAGGATTGGCAAGGTAGTCGATTTCGTCATTTGCAACAGATGAATCGGCAACAACATTCTCAATACTTTCAATGGTTTTCATCTGTGAGACGAGACGAGAAAAGATTTTTAGCTGATTATCCATATATAGTTTAAAACCAGCAGTGTCTTCAGTTGGAGTTCCAACGCCAAACTGTATTTCCCCAGTACGGATATTGTTGTAGATGTTCTGTAGTCGCAAATACATTGCCTCCGCTTCCGCGGCAGCGTCCGCACTTCGGTCGATAATAGCTTGGTACTGTGCTTTTCTGCTGTATTCTTGGTTAACAAGGAGTGTTACTGAAGGCATTGATGGGTTTGTTGCGCTATATCTGTCTGCAATATGCTCTCTGTATCCCCAACCACCGATATTTTCACGAAGCGTCTGCCAAATAGCGTTGTAGGCATTTGAAGAATTTCTCAAGTTAACGGTGTCCCCATTGTCAGCCGCAAAACCTGTGAAATATTTGAGTTCTAGATAAGCATCTTTTGCACGGTCTTCCTCGTCAGTGTCCTGACTTATTTCGGAGAATCGTTCTTGGAGAGCACTCACAGCAGCTGAAGCTGCTGTATACCAGTCTGGTCGAGGACCAGGAATACAGTAGTCGGCGTAGTTTACCCAACGTATTGCTTCTTGGAGTTTTATTGCTTGAGAACGAATTGCTTCAGCGTATGCTTTTTGAATAATAGCGATACCCTGATTACATGCCGGATTTGTCAGGATATTTTTGTCTGCAATGTTTCCGGTAATGATTTTTCTTGGGACTGTTGCTGCGGGAATCGTTCCAGCTGTGTCTACTGTAAAGCTAAAGAGACAATCAGGATCATTAATGAGTCCGGCCGGAGCAATTGCCTCCTTGAGGTCAAAGTTTCTATTTTGGTTGTACCACTGGTCGTTATTGGCAACTCCTGTGCCGCTTGTACCGCTGAGTGAGGAGCCGTTTGTGTTCGTTCCATAGCCACCGAGAACATCAACATTCGAGCCAGCTGGATCGTCACCTGAGAGTGATGAAACACCCTTCTTGAAGAGCTGTTTGATGAGTGCATCAAAGACAGCTGAAATACTTTCATTGAGTTCATCAGCGAGTTCGAGTTGTCTCTGGCTTGTGCCGAGGGAAATATTCATTTGCTGAGCAATTGCAGTTCCGGGTGTTTTGGTCTCAAAGCGAGTACATGTGTGTTTGCGGAGCCATTCTTTTGCAGCTTGAGCATCGGAACCACTAGGATCATTCTTTGATACGGCGATAGCTTGAGCACGAGTGAATGATGTATCACTTCTCTCTGATTCATAATCGAGCGGTTCAACACACTTTTTGAGAGCTAAAAAGCCACCAGATTGTTGCAGCTCTGCGGTAACTTCAGCGATTGGGTTACTAAGTTGATTTGCACTATTCACCACGGGACCGAGCCTGTTGACGCTTTGAATGTATGTCGTAAATGGATTTGCATTGGTGATTTGTGTGACAGCCAAGTAGCCATCCCAACCACCTCCATAGAGAAAGTCTGCAGTGAAATTATCAAAACGCTGTTTGTACGGCAAAACGTTGTCATTGTTGTAGTTTAAAAGGTTGCCGGACGTGATTGAAGCATTGTAATCGAGCTGATTTTGGATGGAGTTGATGATATTTTGGGCTGCAAATCTACCAAAAGGATACCGAGCCGGATCAAATGCGATTTTGGCAGTAAATGTTGAAACTTCTTCGTCTGAAATACTAGTAAAAAATGAACTTGGGTTTTGGACGAAGGTTGGAGATCCTTGAAATCCTGAGTTAATCCAATTGAGAGTTGAATCAGTAATCTTTGCCAAGACTATTTTTGCGGCTGTGTAAGCGATAGCATCAAGACAGCTTTCCTTTGAGTGGGTAGATCCATCAGAAACAGGGACAGACTGACTAGTAAAACTGTTAGTAATAGAAGTGAGTGCGCTAGTTACGGTATCCAAAACACCGCTACATCCGAGAGCGGTGATAGCTAGTTCCCCACCGTAGTCGCTCAAGATACTTGCTTGTGCTACTTTTGTTGTCGGCATGGCCGGACTAAAAGCAAAAGTAAGACAGATAAGGAGAACTAAACTTTTTTTTGCAAACGTGCGCATATGTTATTTGATTATACCATTCGACTTAAAGTATGCGATTAAATCTGTGAACGTCTTCTCCATTTTTGGTTCATTAATTTCAAATTGCGCAATAGCGACGAGGCCAATAATGGAGTCATCGTCAATTTCAGCAATATTCTTGAATATTGTCGCCATATTGTCGCTATCGTTGAGGAGTTCTAAGTGTAATACGGCTGCGCTCGGCGGTACGCTTATTGCCTTGAGAGACTTCGTAAATGTTGTGTATGTTGCAGAAAGTTGAGCAAATGGCGCAATTTCTGTGCTTTCACTTGAGAAATAGGTCGCAATACTACTTATTTCACTACCAAGGCCACCTTTTTTTGCTGCTGTGATGGCTTTTGAGAGAGCGTCGTAGTACGCTTTTTTGTTTGCCGCTGTGTCGCCTGTCTTTTTGAGATCGCTATCTTTGTATGTCGTTTTAAGAACTGCATTTGCGCCGATGTCCTTACTGAACTTTTCAGCCAAATTCGTGATGTTGAAGGTATTGAGATTGCCGGATTCTTTAAGGGTAAGGATGGTAGCGAGGAATTCTTGGGCAATTTTCTCAGTATCATTGAGGTTTTGGGTGCCGCTACCCTCTATACCATTGGCGGTAGCAAGTTCATTTCTCTTATTCTGGACGTAGGTACTATCGTTCATGTCAAATGTAGCAACTTTATTTACATCTGTTCCCCAGAGAACTTCTTCCCAGTCCTTTATCGTGTCGCCGTCTGTATCTTTGTCGATCAGTTCTTGAACTTTGACAGTAGACGTTGTAATTTCAGGGTTTTTTAGCGTTACGTAGGTTTTTCGGTAAAGTATCACCAGATATATGATGAAAAGACCAACCAATACACTCAGCGTTACTTTGACGAATTTTTTACTAGGTAAATATTTTTTATTCATTTAGCGTGAGACACCGTAGATAGTAACCTGGCGGACAGGATATGGAGCTCCAGAAGCGGCAGTGTAACAGGCTCCCGGATTTGGTATTGCAAAGTAAAGGCCGAGAATGTATCCACCCGGTCGAGGTGTGCGTTTCGGATCTGGTGTGTAGTATGGTCCGGCATCGAGAGGATTGAGGCCCATGAGGTAGACAGGACCCATTCCCGGCGGCGCACAAACAACTCCGGGAACAAAGTTTGTAAATACTTGTCCGCCGAAAGGTCTTGTGAGTGGTGCGGCAGATGTTTGCTTTGCTGCAAACAAAGAAAACAGAGCAAGCATTGCAACGGATAGTAAAAGGTATTTCATGTTTTCTATTATAGCGTATCTAAATTACTTTGAAAGCTTGGAAAGTTCCTGCACGAGTTTTTTCCAATCTTTAACGGTAATGTCTTCGGCGCGAGTATCAGGCGCGAATTTCAATTTTTCAAAAACAGTGTTGATGATGTCTTTTTTGTAGACAGCGGTGAGATTGCCGGCGAGTTTTTTGCGTTTATGAGCAAACCCGGCACGAACAGCTTTGAAAAATACTTTCTCATCTATTGCCTCAAAGAGTTTTTTGGAAATATCGCTGATGACGAGAATGGCTGAATCAACCTTAGGTGGCGGATTGAAAGCACCAGCTGGAACTTTGGCTGCGATCTTTGGTGTTCCGTATGCTTTGACTGCAATTGAGAGAATACTTTCTTTGCCGTCACGTGCGAGAATGCGTTCAGCAACTTCTTTTTGGATAAGGAGAACCATTTGTTCCGGCTGAGCTTTTGTTTCGAGGAAAAGTCTGATGATCGCATTTGTAATGTAGTATGGGATATTGGCAACGACTTTGTATGACAACTCTTTTTTATAAAAACTCATGACAGACGGGTCAAAATCAAGCACATCACCTTCAATGAGGTCGAGTCGAAAACCTTCGATTGCACGAGAAAATGTTTCTTTGAGTTGTATAACAAGTTCAGAATCTTTTTCAATAGCAATAACTTTGCC
>JAGOOL010000011.1:0-7501 GCA_017992485.1 Minisyncoccota bacterium | reverse complement strand
TCACTGCCCCCACCGCCATTTGTTTTGTCGAGGAGTGTTTCGGGAATGTCATATAAATATTCAGATGGGCTGCGAACTTCTTTACTACCGTAAATTGTTCGGAACATTGAGTGTGACATGTAGAGTTTTCTTTTTGCTCGCGTGACTGCAACATACATCAGTCGGCGTTCTTCTTCCTCTTCGTTTCGGCCGAGTCGCTGTCCATCGCGGCGTAGTGGAAACAAACCGTCTTCGAGTCCGGCGATAAAGACTATATCGAATTCCAAACCTTTGGCTGCGTGGATTGTCATGAGGCGAACACCTTCAGCTTTGTCGCGATCACTTTCGTCAGCGTCACTCGCAAGTGCGGCTTCCGCCAAGAATTGCTCGATACCCTCTTCGACAGATAGATGGTCGTACTTGATAGCAAGCGTTACGAGTTCTTCGAGGTTCATGAGTCGTTCGACGTCATCCGCGCTTCCCTCTTTGAGCATTTGTTCAATGCCTGATTTTGTTAAAGCAAACTTTATTATTTCTGAAGGAATATTTGATTCGGCAAACTGGCGAATACTGTTAAGGATGCCGAAGTACTCATTTATTTTTACCATTGTTTTTGGTGGAATGTCTAAAGCGACTCCGCTACCAAAAAGGTTTCCACTACTGTCTCCACCGAGAAAGAGTTTCGTTAGTGTGACCTTGCCGATACCTCGTGCCGGAATGTTGATACTGCGCTTAATATCTTCGTGTGATTTTGGGTTGAGTGCCGCGCGTAAATATGCGAGCAAGTCACGAACTTCTTTGCGTTCAAAGAATCGTACACCGAGCACTGTGTATGGAACGTTGCGAGCAAGCATTGCTTCTTCGAGAATACGCGACTGAAAGTTTGTACGGTATAGCACCGCGATTTCCTTGCCGTGAACACCGGAGACAATAGCATCCATAGCTTTTTCAGCAATGAAGCTGGCTTCGTGTCGCTCATCGTAGCCTTCAAATGTTGTGATCTTTTCTCCCCCATCAATTCGTGTAAAGAGATTTTTATCACGACGATTTTCATTTTTGCGAATAATCTCGTTTGCGGCTTCAAGAATTATTTTGGTTGAGCGATAGTTTTCTTCAAGTAAAACAATTTTAGCTTCGCGATAATCAACTTCAAAACGAAGTAAGTTTTCTATCTGCGCGCCGCGCCATGTGTAAATAGTTTGATCGGCATCACCGACGATGCAGATGTTGTGATGCTTTGCAGCGAGCAGGTTCGCAAAACGATACTGCACTTCGTTTGTGTCTTGGTACTCGTCGATGTGGATGTATTTGAAACGATGCTGATACTCTTCGAGAATGTGTGGATGCTTTTCAAAAAGCACGAGCGGCAACAAAAGAAGGTCGTCGAAGTCGACACTATTTTGTTTTTTGAGATCGACTTGGTAAAAGCCCCAAACTTGTGCGGCAAGTTTTTCCATCGGCGTGCGAGCTGACTCGGTGTATTCCTGCATTGAACGACATTCGTTTTTTGCACGAGAAATTTTCTCGCGAATACCGCGCGGGTCGTGATCTTTTGGATCGTAACCGAGATCTTTCAGAATGTTCTTTATTATTGAAAGACCATCATCCGGATCAATAATACTGAGGTGTTTAGAAAAACCGAGTGATTCAGCATGTGTGCGGAGGATTGTTGCTCCGAGCGAGTGGAATGTCGCCATCACCGGCATACCAGTTGAAGAATTTCCCGCGGCATTGTTTTCAAAAAGTGCAGTTCGAACACGCTCTCGCATTTCTCGTGCAGCTTTGTTGGTAAATGTTACCGCCAAGATATTCGATGGATCTGTGCCGTGCTCTATTATATTGAGTATTCTATGGACGATCGTCTTGGTCTTGCCTGCTCCAGCACCGGCAATAATCAAAAGCGGCCCGTCGATTGTGGCTGCTGCATCCTTTTGTCTTTCGTTGAGACCTTCCAAAATATCGCGCATGGAGACACTATAGCAAATTACTTGCTAATCCTTTCTAAAAATAACAAAAGCCAGATGATTCTGGCTTTTGTAAATAAGCTATTTAGTTGTAGACATCGTCAGTATTCACCTTCTTTACTTTCGGAATACCTATTTCTTTTTCATCCGCAACAATTTGATTAACAAATTTATTGATCTTTATGTCATCGTTGTGCATTTTCTGAAGAGCTTCTTTGAGGTATGCACCAGTTGGCTGTCCTTCGCGTGGTTCAAGTCCTGATTCGATGTGGATCTTGTTGATGACGTTGTAGTAATGCTGTGTATTGAGGTCAGCACCTGGAGCAGCTTTCCCAACGATGTCATCTTCAGCAAGATGTGTCTTAAGCATTTTCTCAACTTTGTCATCGACATTTGCGTTTCCAAAATTGTCTTCACCAGAAGGAAATACATTTTTGAGGAGTTTGTTGTAGTTACGATTTACTTTTCCATCGAAGGCATTAATCTCATTTGTGCTATTTGTATCGTATGAGAATTCTTGGCCATGAACTTTTACTGTTCGGATGTATGTGCCATTTGCAGAGCGTTTGAGTCCATCTTGTCCGAGAGTGTAGTCTTCTCTGTTTACACCATTTTGTCCGCCGAATCGAAGACGAGAGTTTGGACTATGCTCTCTGTTCCCGACTGATACAGTACTCTCTGATCGACTTGATGAAACCGAAGATTGGTTGATTCTCTTTCCTCGTACACCACGAGCATCTTCCTCTCCCCCACTAGTGAGTGATTTACCTGGATGGGAACGAGCGGCAACCGGCTGTACTTCATTTTCTCCAGGTACTCCGGTTACAGGGAGTGGCTTTACTTTGGCAACATTTTTCTCGTACTCCATTCCTTTGTCAGTTCCATCTGTTGGACCAACGAGATCTTTGTGATTTATCGTGTGTACTTCCCCGTTCTGGTGAATATATTCATAGTCTTGTCCGTGTTCTTGCTGTCTCTCAAACATCGAGTAGCGATCGTTCTTGTCGAAGGCTTCATTCTCTGTGTACTGTGTGCCGCGACCTTCATCGACATGAATCTGGCCGTCTGCGTGTGTCTTGATCTCATAGAATGTTGTCTTCTCGCCCATGTAGTTTACACGAACCTCCTTACCTGTTGCTTGGTCGATGTAACCATCCTTGATTGCAAGTTTGTGAGCAGCCTTGCCGGAGAATTCTCGGATGTCATCCCCCTCTTTCCAACCGAGTGACTTTGCTATATCAGGATTGTGTTCAATCTGTCGGCGGAGTGCGTGTTCGATACCTTCACCTTTTCGAATATACGCATCGTCGTTGATTGAAATAGTTTCGTGCGGGCTTGTTGGTACGTCGATTACTTTTGTCTGGTCTTCCGGAGCCCAAATAACCGGCTCTGGATCATCTACATCTACATATGTTTTATCTGGGGCATACGCATTGTCAGTGAGGTCTCCAGAATCTGCGTGTGGTGCATCACTGAACCAGCCGTCGAACGCACCTGCATCGTTAAGCTGTGCTAGTGTTTCTCTCGCCAAATAACCTGCTGCTCCAAGTCCTGCACCAATTGCAGCACTTTTAAGTGTATTAGTTAAGACGAATTTTTTCTGCTCATCTCTCTTTCGTTTATCTTCAGTCGCGTTTGCACCTTTTACTTTACCCATCAATCCTTCGAGTCTTGTAGACCAGTTTCGGAGAGCTTCAGGATCAGCCGCACCACTATATGCTTTTCCACGAGCGATTGCTGTGACGAATGCGGCTTGGTTGCCGATGCGAACATCCTTATTGCCGAAAGTCATCTTTCCTTTACTTGCACGATCGAGAGCGTGATTCATTCGATTGTCGAGCATAGTTTTGTAAAAAGCTGCGTCCTGTGGGCGACCCTCTGAATCAGCTTTTTCCATCTTCTTAATGATGTCATTCATCTTATCAATGTAGCTGTTGTGTCCCGCGTCTTCAGTTCGCGCCTCGACTCTATACATTTGTTCTTCGCGGAGAACTTCACCAGTTTTTTTATTTTTGATTTCTTTTGTTCCACCACGTCGAAGGGTCATTTCCTCATCGCGTACCTGTTGGCGAGCGCGGCCGTATCCACGAATACCACCGACTGTACCAGCAAGTGTTGTCGTTAGTCCGAGGTGTAACCAGTCGAAACCTTTAGCCAGGCTTCGCGCTGCAAAACCACCAGCAAAGTAGTACCCTTTTTGATCTCGATTAACGAGGTCGTGTTTAATATCTCCAAGCCAGTTGAGTGGTTTGTGGTCGTTTGATTTATAAAGATCATTAATGACGCGTTCATTCTCAGGATTTGCATTCATCATGCGGTTGAGTTCGATCTTTGAGTCAACGAGTGTTGATTCAGCTAAAAAGTTTGGATATTCTTTTTTTGCTTTTTTGGGTGCGTAGTTATTGAAATAGCCTTGTCGTGCAGCCTCGTAGACTTCTCTCGCTTTTTTGGCTTGAGCTTGCTGCTTCCAACTTGCTGTTGGTGTTTCCCAGTGTGGAGGAATTTTTTGGAAGGCTGTTGCGGCTTGGTCGAAAGCGCGTTGTGCGTGTTCAGCTTCGGGAGTTTTTTTGACGTATTCACCGAACTGGCTTGAGTACTGCACTTCAACTTCGCCCTTTTCGTTTTCGATCATGGGGACACCCATGATCGCGACGCGAGAGATAATTGCGCCGAGGTCGTCTTCAAATTTCTCGACACCGCCTGCCCGCATATCTTTGAAAACTTCAGTCTTCGCTTTTGTCATTCGAGTGTGTTTGAAGATACCGTCACCAAGTTTGCCGAAGATACCTTTTTTCTGGCGATTTGCTTCAAATTTCTCTGCTGCGATTTCGTCCACTTTTTCAAGAGTTGCAGATGTAAGTGTTTGGAGGACAAACTGGCGCTGGCCAAGTGATAGCTTTTCGTAGGCCGGATTCTTTTCTAAGTTTTTTATATCTTCATCATCAAAATTGAAACGGATCTTGTAGTCCGCCCACATTTCTTCTCGTCGTTCTTCTGCACTATTGCGAACAGTTTGTTCATTAAATGTTTCGATCTTTTCCGCATCAGACAAACCAGGCTGCATGTTTCGAGCCTTATACGTTTTATTTCCTTGTGCGTCTTCAGTTACTCCCTCGATCTTATATGTCTTTCCGTTGATAGAGAGTGTCTCACCTTCAAGTTTGAGTGGAGGAACTTCGTTGTTACTCTTTTCCGCTTCGGCAGAAGTTGCTGCAGGCTTTTTTTCTTGAGTTGCACCTTCTTGAGTCATGCCACCTTCTGTTTTGTTTTTGGCTGCCCGTGCGTCTTTAATTTCCTGAACTTGGTCTTGCACATCTTCAGCGACAGTCTTCTCCCCGTTCGATTCTCGTTTCTCACGGTTTTGTTTTGCTTTTGCTAGGACGTTGTCGATGTCGTTGACGATGGCGTTCTTATCCTTTTCTTTTTGAGCAAGAGCTTCAGTTGATGCCTCCATTTTAGCCAAATAAGCTTCAAGTGCTTCTCTCTTGGCTGTGTCTTCAGCGCGACCTTCGGAGTAACCTTCCTCCATAAGTTCCTGGATTCTCTCAGGAGAGGATTCAAAAGGCTTGTCGTTATTGAAAACAACCTTCTTTTGGATAGTTGGTTCAGTCGGAGCCTGAGCCGGTGCCTTTACCTTGTTTGTCTTTGATTCCTCAATGGCTTCAGATTTGGCGATTTCCATGGCCTTCGCTTTTGGGGTTCCATTATCCATAAGTTCCTGGACACGTCCCTTGTTGATTTCAACTTGCTCTACTCCGACGTATAGACCTTCCTCTTTTGGTGTGTTTTCTTCTTTTTTTTGGTTGGGAGCATTTTGTTCTAATGACATGTAGTTATTGTAGCAAGCCTTTATTCAAAGGCTTAATCTAATCTGTTGATATTCCGCAAATTTTCGGCCACTATGTCAAAAAAATTACACCACATATACCCCATTGACTCCAGTTTTTTGGCGGGTTACCATATCTTTACCTCAGTATCGACGTTGATTACGGTTGCATAAAAGCCTTATATTATAACGCTTTTTTCAGACTCTCCCGAAAAACCCTTATATCCTATGCCTTGTATGCATTGAGCATGTCCGGTCGGACTCTCTGCGTTCCTTTATAGGCAACAAGCACATGGGATACAATAACTAGGCTTATTTTACCCTCACAACAAAAAATGTCCGGTTCGTCAAAAAACCCTTCATTTATAAGACGCTTTAGGAAATCAGTAGGTATAATCCCCCTCGCTGTTATTCTCCTGGCCTCGACCTTTGGTGCTGGCCACGCAGATGCCGGAGTCTTTTCACTATTCTCTACTGCTTCGGGCAAGACTCAAGCTGAGAATGTCCCGACAATTCAGAAGATGAGAATCCTCGAAGTTGTCTTCTCTCCTACTCTCAATGGTCAGGGAGGCCAAGATGTCATCACTGATGAATCTGCGCTTATCTCTACAACTACACCAATCGGAGACGCCACGCCCCTTGCTGCTGATGCCGGAGCGGAAGCAACAGACGAGAATCCAGACGTTCAGGTAGATCATGAAGGCGAAGCGACCATTCGAACCTACACAGTTAAGAGTGGTGACACAATCTCAGCTATTGCTGACAAAAATGGTGTTTCTATCAATACTATAGTATGGGCAAACAACCTCGATCGTAAGCAAACGCTCAAGATCGGCGAAACACTCACCATTCTTCCGGTTTCTGGTATTCAGTATACGGTCCGTCGCGGTGACACTATAGATAGTATTGCCAAGCGGTACGGTGCGGAGATAAATGATATTAAGGAATTCAATGATATTACCAATGCTAGCCTTATCGCCGGTGTGAAGATTATTGTCCCTGGCGCTGAGCTTTCCCCTGTTACAGCGACGGCTTCGGCAACAGCCAAAACGACTACTCCAAAAACAACGACTACTTCCAAAACAGCTACTCCAAAGGTTGCGATTGCTCCCGCTACTCCAACAATTACTCCGGGTGCGGTTGCGACTCCAGTTGAAGATCTCGGCAATCTCGTTCACGGTACTCTTGTTCGTCCGACAAAAAATACCGGCAGTAGTGTTGGCTTCATTCGCCCGCTCGCCGAAGGTGTCGGTCGCAAGTCACAAGACGTCCACGATAAATACGCAGTCGACCTTGCTGCTCCAGTTGGTACTCCAATTATGGCCGCACAGACAGGTACTGTTATTCTCGTTAAGTCAGGTGGTTACAATGGCGGTTACGGTAGCTATGTTGTTATCGAACATTCCGATGGTGTACAGACACTCTATGCCCATATGTCCAAAACAATTGCGAAGGTTGGCGATGTTGTAACTCAAGGTGAAACTATCGGTCTCGTCGGTTCAACCGGTCGCTCGACTGGTCCCCATGTTCACTACGAAGTTCGTGGTGCAACAAATAACTGTTTCAAGACGTGCGAATAAAATCCCCAATTGGGGATTTTATTTTTTATTTCAAATTATATTTTCGGCCGATACTGAAGTGCTTCGAGAATATGTTTTTCTTGAATGTCTTCTATGTTGTCGATGTCAGCAATTGTTCTCGCCACTCGCATGACGCGATGGTAGGCACGAAC
>JAGOOL010000044.1 GCA_017992485.1 Minisyncoccota bacterium | reverse complement strand
AAAACTATGAGATGGAAATGATCTTATACTCCGTCTTCCCCGCTGGTGTCTCAAACTCTACCGTCTCAGCAACCTTTGCACCCATGAGTGCTTCACCGAGTGGTGATTTGTGCGACAACTTTCCGGCTGCCATATCTACTTCTTCTGCACCAACGATTGTGAGAGTTCGTTCGCTTTTATCAGCCACTTTTTGTACGACAACGGTCGCACCAATATCAACTATATTGCCGATCTTTTTCTCGACGACCAAAGAGTTCTTGAGCACATCCTCAATTTCTTCGATGCGAGTCTGCAATTTACCTTGTGCTTCACGAGCACTGTGGTATTCGGCATTTTCTGATAGATCACCGAGTGATTTGGCATATTCAACAGCCTCGATCACTTCTTTGCGTTTAACAGTGATAAGTTCCTTGAGCTCTGCTTCGAGAGCGATTTTCTTTTCTTTACTTATATAATCTGCCATAAAATAATAGCAATATTAGATTGATAATGACGTTGTGTCAATTACTCGAAATAGTTTGGCGTATTTATATGCATCCAGTCGATAGTGTCACGGAAAGCATAGACAGCACCGGGGGTTTTGTTGTTTGGTGCTGATTCAGCGAGAACAGCAAATGCGTATTTGGGATTGTCATATGGAAAGAAACCGACAATCCAGGAGTTAATACGATCTTTGTTCGCCCCAAGTTGAGCAGTACCAGATTTTGCAGCGATCTTAACATACGGAAAGTTTACTTGTGTGACAGTCCCTTCAGTTACTGCTTTTCGCATGCCTTCTTTGGCAATTGTATAATATTCAGCCGGAATGTCTTGCGCGACCGGTTTGGTCGGATGAGCAGCAGTATCGTCCATGAGCAAGTGGGGGGTGACGAGCGTGCCGCCGTTTGCGATCGCTGCTGTGGCTCGTGCCATCTGGATCGGCGTCACCTGGAAACCGTACTGACCGATTGCGGTATGGTACGTATCACCGACACGCCACGGATCACCTTTAAAAACTTTGAGCTTCCATTCCGGCGTGGGAATATTTCCTTCAACTTCACCAGCAAGATCAATACCGGTTTTTTCACCGCCAACACCAAAGAGTTTGTTGTATTTATCAATACCTGCGATACCGATTCCCTTTTGTCCTTGGAACCCGCCGCCGATTTCGTAAAAGTAAACGTCAGAGGATACAGCAATGGCTGTTCGCATGTCAGTCCAACCGTGGGCTTTCCAGTCCTTAAAGATACTGGCATTTTTCGGATTATATGGATTTGGTAAAGAGATTGAACCAGTTGAGAGAATTTGTTTTTGCGGAGTAATGACTCCTTCGACGAGCGCACCTATTGCAACGAAGGGCTTCACAATCGAACCCGGCGTGTAGAGACCGGCAACTGCGCGATTCATAAACACTCGACGACTATCCGTCATGTACCCTCTAATCGTTTCAGTGTCGCTACCGTCTGAGAGAATTGCGGAATCGTATTCTGGAGCGTTGGTGAGAGCGAGGATTTCACCATTCCAAATGTTGAGAATAATACCCGAACCTCCTGTGTATCCTCCAGTTTCGAGCAAGTTCGTCAGTGAGCGATTGAGAGCAGCTTGTACACCTGCATCGATAGTTGTTGTGAGATTCTCTCCTGGAATTGGCTGCGTAGAAAGGTTTTTTGAATGAATTTCACCATGAACGTCTGTTTCAATGAGCTCGGTACCGTTCTTACCCCTGAGTCGTTCATTGTACTGTTTTTCTAAACCGTCTTTACCGATGAATTCCGTTGACCAGAACACCCCGGAAGAATCTTTTGATGGATAGCCGACATAGCCGAGAACATGTGAGAAGCCTGGATCTTTGACATAGGCGCGGTGTGAGTACGATTCATTGTCGGGAGATGGAACATTCCAAATTAACTCTTTACCGTTTCGGTCGTAAACGACGCCGCGATCCGCAAAAACTGGTAGCGTATTAAAACTAATTGTTTCGCTGCGTTCTCGGTAGTAGGCACCTTGGACTATTTGGAGAGACCAAAGCTTGGAAACAATGACACCGACGACGAGTAATCCGGCGAGACCGAGTAGGACAATTGATTTCTTGGCAATTGGTTTTTCGATACGACCTTCGAGTTGCTGCGCATTGAAGTTTGGTGAATTTCGCGCATCGAGAAGTACTTCATCTGGATTGATTTCGTGAATGAAGCCTTTTCTTCTTTTGCGGTTAAACATCATATAAGTGGAAGTTTGTAGTAAGTAATATGTCTATACGTTTATAAATCTTTTTTTGATGAAATAAGTAAGTGTAATAGCGATGATTGCGAATGCTGTGTAAACAGCCTCAAAACCATGGAAACTAATCCGGTCAATACTGAAAGCGAGATCGTAGAGAAGTCCGATAATGATAAGTTCAAACCATGGTGCATACAGGTAGCTACCGATGAGGAAAAACGCGAAGGCCACCCACCAGGGCATAAAAAAGCCGAGGAGTGCTACCACAATACTGAATACTATTCTTCCCTGCATGTAAGCGAATTATACTAGAAATCGGGTTTCCGGACTATAGAGCAAAAATGAAGGTAAACTACCTCGGCGCGCGAATCAAATATCTGACGAAAAGGATAATAATCAAGATAATGAGACCGTAGAAAGCGTACATACTAGAGAAGATAAAATGTGCAGCTTTAAAGAATAGCAATTTTAGGTATGCGAATGGAGTCTGAAGAAATGTCTGTTCTTTTTTTGGAATTTCTTTTATGTCTTCAATACTTTTTTGAGCGCCAGCGACTTTTCCAACGAGTGTCTCAGCGGTTTTAGTTCGGAAATTATCAAACTTAGCAAAAGCACCTTCGGCCGCATCTTTGGCATCATCCACAGTTTTTTCAACCTCAGTTTTACTCGCAGAACTTCCTGGTGTGCCATTTGTGCCATTCGCTGTAGCTTTTGAGTCGGCGGTCTCCTTTGCCTCTGGAGTAAGAACAGTAAACCGGTACGGTGCAGTTTCACTCTTAGAAACAACCGTTGCAGTACCTTTCTCATTCGTATATCTCGTATTTTCGAATTTCGCTACCATTGAGTGGCTGCCGACAGTAACTTTCCATGTAATAGAAACAACCTTTGAGGCGCGAGGATCGACGGTTGTCGCTTTTTGAGTAATGAGTTTACCATTGTCATAGAAACCAATCATGCCATAGATCGCTTTAGCGTCTTGGTTATTGATGAGTGTAGAAATAGTTGTTGATTCACCTACTGTTTCAGGCTCATTTGAAAACCAAATAGATGTATCGATGAATCCGGCATTTGCTTCAGCCCGAGCAAGCAACGGTAAAGAAAAAACAATCGCGAAAGTAGCGACACTTAATAAAAAAGAGCTAAAGATTTTTTTCATATCAATAGTATATAGCGCAATCGCGTAAAAGAAAAACCCCTCTGATGATAGGAATCAGAGAGGTTTAACTTTGAGTTACATCTGTGAACCAGATGGCATTGAATTTGACTTCATCGCCCCTTTGCCAGACATACCTGCGATAACAAGAACGATACCAACAACAAGATGGATCCAGTTACCAGCGCTATCCATAGTTACAAGACCGAAAAGTTTGCCCGATACTGGGACAAAAATAAAGCCGAGAACTGCGATAAGGACAGTAATGATACCAACAGTCTTCATTGAAGAAGCTGCTGATTTTGGATTCATACTTCGTGCACCGGAAATCAAAATGATACCGAGGACGATGTGGATGATATTGTGAACAACATCAACCGCAAAGATTCCAAGAACCGGGTTACTAACAAAACCCAAAAGTCCCAAAAGAACCAATACTACTCCGAAAATCATTGCAAGTGTTTTTGACATGCTATTTTCTTTGTTTAATAAAACATTAATAAACGACCTCTACATTGAAATACAATGCTAATTGTACGCTTATCTATATGGCTGGCAAGGTAGAACTGTGTATCCTGGGGGTTTGACAGAATTAATAAAAAGCTACATAAAACTAGTCTTGAGATTTAGGTCGAAGCAGCGGAAACAGCTGCGCTTCGCGAATTGATTTATTTTCGAGGAATGAGAAGAGGCGTTCTGATACACCAAAGCCGAATGCTGGTGGCATTCCGTATTCGAGAGCGTGAACATAGTCTTCGTCCATACGCTGGGCTTCATCGTCGCCGGCGTCGCGCATAGCCTGCTGTCCGGCAAATCGCTCTTCTTGATCGAGTGGTTCATTGAGCTCGCTAAAACCTTTGCCAATTTCGGAGCCTGCCATGATAACCTGGAAACGCTCAACGACTTCCCTGTTTTTTGCACTGCGTTTTG
>JAGOOL010000010.1 GCA_017992485.1 Minisyncoccota bacterium | reverse complement strand
ATAGTAAAAGCGGAGGAGGTTCTTACAATGTTGAAATAATATATTCATCTCTCGGCAACGGCATCGTTTTCTGCTGAAAACGTGCCTTCTGCTCGCGCCGGCGCGCTCCGCAAATGCCTCAATCTGAATATATTATTTCAATATAGAAGAATCATCTATATAAAAAATGTTTCAAAAACTCTACAATTCATTTTCAAACGACATCGGCATTGACCTTGGTACGGCAAATACTTTGGTGTATTTGCGTGGCCACGGCATCGTCATCAACGAACCGTCTGTTGTTGCGGTGAATCACAAGACCGGACAGATTGTTGCGGTCGGTATGGAAGCAAAACAAATGCTCGGTCGTACACCACCGCATATTCGTGCGGTCCGTCCGATCGTTGATGGTGTGATTTCAGATTTCGAAGTCACCGAAGAAATGCTCGCGTACCTCATCAATAAAGCTGAAAAGATGTCGAAGAAATTTTTTCGACCACGTGTTGTAATCGGTGTGCCGTCCGGCATAACCAACGTCGAAGGTCGCGCAGTATACGACGCCGCAAAATCAGCGGGCGCTCGTGAAGTACACCTTGTTGAAGAACCGATGGCTGCGGCAATTGGTATTCGTCTCCCGGTCAAAGAACCAGTCGGTAGCATGATTGTCGACATCGGCGGCGGCACAACTGACATTGCGGTCATTTCACTTTCCGGTATCGTTCGCTCGGTAAACCTCAAGATTGCCGGCGATAAATTTAACACTGATATCATCGGCTATTTGCGCGATGAATTCAAACTATTGATTGGTGAAAAAACCGCAGAGAGTGTTAAAATTGCAATAGGCTCAGTTGCTCCGGGTGATCCGATGGAAGCTGAAGTTCGTGGACGAGATCTCGTTACCGGTTTGCCTCGCGAAGTTGTCATTACCGATGCTGATATTCGCGAAGCGATGGGTCAGTCGATTCTCGGTCTGATCGACGGCATCAAGGAAGTACTCGAAACAACGCCGCCGGAAATTCTCGGTGACATTATGCATCGAGGTATTGTGCTCTCCGGGGGTGGTGCGCTTTTGCACGGTCTCGATGTGCTTTTGCAAAATATGCTCAAGATTCCGGTCACAGTTACCGAAGATCCGCTTACTGCCGTTGCTCGTGGCGCCGGCATAGTGCTCGAAGATATCAATTATTACAAGGAAGTATTGCTTCCAGATTATGATACGGAGAGGTCAAAATAAATTTATTTCATATAAGGATAGAAATTTCCGCAGCTACCGCAAGCGGATTTTAGTGATTGCAAGTTCACTTATTGCATTCATCGGTATTTGTTTCATTGCTGTCGGTCCGAGTAAAACTATTTCAACTATTGCGAGTGTTGGTAATTCAATTTTTCGTATAAAAAGAACAGCAGGTGAAAGTGTTGCGAATGGTCTTGAGCTTTCAAAATCAAAAAGTACATTGATCAATGAGAAAAATGAACTCGATGAAAGAGTAAAGGAGCTAGAAGCTGAGCTTGCGTGGTTGCCGACGATTGAAGATGAAAATGCAAAGTTAACCGAAATGTTGGCACGTAAAAAAGAAACAGTCCAGCTTGTCATGGCGCGGATTTTGGTAAAGCCAAATGAATCTGTTTACGATACAATTATTGTCGATGCCGGAACTGAAGATGGAATTACTGTTGGAGCGCGCGCATACTCTCGCGGTGATATTCCTATCGGAACCATAGACGAAGCAGACCCGCGTTCCGCCAAGATAAAATTATTTTCAACTTCCGGTGAAATCACTAAAGCTGTTATTGTCGGAAAAGATATTTTCATTGATCTCAAAGGTCAGGGTGGCGGTACATTTGAAACGACGCTGCCGCGTGATGTTGTTATCGAAAAGGGAACAACTGTTGCAACGCTCGATGATGGGCTGACGATTGCTATCGCCGAAGAAAGCTTGGCTGATCCGCGTGATCCATTTCAGAGAATTCTGTTTCGCTCTCCGGTAAATTTGTTCGAGCTGCGGTTTGTTGGGGTGCAGAAATAGTATTGCAAAAACCGAACAGCAAAAAAGGATTCCAATGTGGAATCCTTTTATAATTTACTTTGTTTTATTATCTCGTACTAGCAATAACTTTGCCGTATACGATTTTCTTTTTAAATAATCCCCAAATGCGAGTTGAATCTGAGTGTGACCAATAATTTCTACCACTGTAGATATAGCCATCACCAAGGTCAATTGTCACATCTTTCATGATCGATACATATTCGCCTGTGTCGGGAATATTGTGGTACGTGGCAGGAGCAACAGTTGCTTCGTACGTATTTCCTCTATTGTCGACAATTGTGATCTTTTTGTCAGTACAAGAACTGAATGATCCGATCATCAGGATTGCAAGTGCAAAGAACATAAGTTTTTTCATAGTCAGTATGGTTTATTTGTTGCTAGTATTATACACCTAATTATATAAAATGTCAAGTAAGCAAAAACCTATATTTTGCTATAGTAAATTCACTTTGAACAAATTCGAATTTAAAATTGAGAAAAAATTAAGGATGCCATCTGGAGATACATCCGCCCATACGCTCGGTGATATCTCCGAAGCCACAGCTACTACCAAGTCTCTTGGCCGTGCCGGTACAATCACTACGCCTCACGGCATAATTGAAACACCGGCCTTCATTCCGGTCGGAACAAAAGCGACCATCAAGGCGCTTACTCCTGAGCAAGTCAACGACCTCGGTGCGCAAGCTGTACTTGCTAATACGTACCATTTATTTTTACAGCCGGGTGACGAACTCGTGGCAAAAGCCGGCGGCCTCCACAAATTTATGCATTGGCAGAAACCGATCGTCACAGATTCCGGTGGCTTTCAGGTTTTTTCTCTCGGCGCCGCATACGGTAAAGATATTTCTAAAGTTGTAAAAATAACCGATCCGTCACTCATGATCCCGGAGCGTTTTGACGACAGTGACGCACCAAAACTTGCAACAATCGACCGCGACGGCGTTTCTTTCAAGTCACATCTCGATGGTTCGATGCACTACATTTCTCCTGAGAAATCTATTCAAATTCAGCACAACCTTGGCGCAGATATTATTTTTGCTTTTGATGAATGTACGTCACCGGCTGAAGATGACCGCTACCAAAGTGATGCACTCATGCGAACACATGCGTGGGCGAAGCGATGCTTGTCGGAGCATGTAAAACTTAGTGATGAAAAAAATGCGATTACAAACGGCGACGCAAACCAAATCGCACTCTTTGGTATTGTCCAAGGTGGCCGTAATGAATCACTGCGTAAAGAGTCCGCAAAAATTATTTCTGAAATGAGTGTGACTAGGAAAGACGCGGAAGGCAACGATGTTTCGCGTGAATTTGATGGCTTCGGCATCGGCGGCTCATTTGCCAAAGAAGACATGTCATCCGCTGTTAAATGGGTAAACGAAATATTGCCCGAAGATAAGCCTCGACATTTGCTCGGCATCGGTGAACCGGAAGATTTATTTATGGGAATTGAAAACGGTGTCGACATGTTTGACTGTGTCGCTCCGACTCGCAACGCTCGTAACGGCTCGCTCTATACATCGAACGGAAAAATAAATATGCTTAATGCTCAGTACCGCGAAGATTTTTCTCCACTTGAAAAAGACTGCGGTTGCTACACGTGCAAAAACTATACACGTGCATATTTGTCACACTTATATCGCTCAAAAGAAATGCTTGCCGGAACACTCGGTACCATTCACAATCTCTACTTTATTGTCACACTCGTCAAAGATATTCGCTCGTCGATTATGGCAGATACATTTGAATCTTTCAAAACATCGTTTCTTGCCAAATATCTCAAAGGGTAATTGTAAAATGATATTTTTGTAGGGTATACTTTTTATATGAACGAGATACACCGTACAAATATCCCGCAAGTCGGTGAACACTATCGTCACTACAAATCCACCGGCGGCATGGATCATGTATATGAAATTGTCGGTATCTCAAAAAACAGTGAAATAGATATTGATAATCCCGATTCAATCATGGTTGTCTACCAACCGCTTTACCATGCTGCTATTTTGGACGGTACTCCGGCGACGATGTTTACTCGACCACTTTCGCTTTTTGTTGATGAAATCAAAATTAATGGGGAAGTCAGGCCGCGATTTACCAAGGAATAGCTTTATGTGGCTTTTTCTCGACAAATCTATAGAATGAACAAATGGGTGTTTTTAACCTACAACCTAAATTTGAGCCAGCAGGTGACCAGCCTGCGGCAATCAAGAAAATAAATGAAGGTCTCAAAAAAGGCATGCAGCGCCAGACGCTTCTTGGTGCAACCGGAACCGGTAAGACTTTTACGATGGCAAACGTCATTGCCGCGCAAGGCAAACCGACACTAGTCATCGCTCACAACAAAACGCTCGCAGCGCAGCTTGCCGCTGAGTTTAAAGAATTTTTCCCGGACAATGCTGTTCACTACTTCGTCTCCTACTACGACTTTTATCAGCCGGAAGCTTACATGCCGGTGACTGATACGTATATTGAGAAAGATGCTTCGATTAACAAAGAAATCGACCGTCTTCGTCACGCTTCAACGCAGTCGCTCCTTACACGTAAAGACGTAATTATTGTTGCGTCGGTGTCATGTATTTACGGTCTCGGTTCACCGGCAGAATATGAGAAGACAAACTTGAAACTCACTATCGGCCAGAAAATGACTCGTACTGAACTTTTAGAAAAACTTATTTCAATTCGTTTTGAACGAACGAATGCTGACCTCACTCCGGGAACATTTCGTGCGCTTGGAACAAAAGTCGAAATTATGCCAGTGTCTGAAGCGGTGAATTTTTCAATTGATCTCGCCGGAAATACAGTGCATAGAATTTTGAAGATTGATCCGGTCTCATCACGAATTTTACGAGAAGAAGAAACAATTTACGTTTTCCCTGCCAAGCACTTCGTTACAGATACAAATCAAGTTGAACGTGCGCTCGTCAGTATTCAAAAAGAACTCGACGTTCAGCTCAAAAAATTTGAGTCAACTGAAGGGAAGTTACTCGAGGCTGAACGCTTGCGCCGTCGTACCAACTACGACATCGCAATGATCCGCGAAGTCGGGTATTGTTCTGGTATTGAAAACTACTCGCGCCATTTGTCGGGCAAACTCGCTGGAGATCCGCCCGATACTCTCCTTTCATATTTCCCTCACAAGGCCGATGGCAGTCCGGACTTTTTGACGATCATCGACGAGTCGCACGTAACGATTCCGCAGCTCAATGGTATGTATGCCGGTGATCAAGCTCGTAAAAAGACGCTTGTCGACTTCGGTTTTCGTTTGCCGAGTGCGAAAGATAATCGACCACTCAAGTTCGAAGAATTCGAAGAACGTATCGGTCAACTGATTTTTACAACAGCGACACCGAGTCATTTTGAACGGGATAACTCTGAACAGATTGTCGAACAGATTATTCGTCCGACCGGACTTGTTGATCCGATGATTGAGATCAAGCCGATTCTCGAAGACGGTGGTTACGAAGGCCAAGTTCAAGATTTTATTAAAGAAGCTGAAAAAGAAATTAAGAACGGCGGCCGTGCGCTTGCGACAACGCTTACCAAAAAAATGGCCGAAGATCTTTCGTCGTATCTCAAGGAGCGCAAAATCAAATCTGAATATTTGCATTCCGATATTAAAACAATCGATCGTATCAAAATCCTCACTGAATTCCGTAAAGGTGTTTTCGATATTTTGGTCGGTGTTAACTTGCTCCGCGAAGGTCTCGACTTGCCGGAAGTCTCACTCATCGGTATTTTGGATGCCGACAAAGAAGGCTTTTTACGCAGTGAAGTTTCGCTCATCCAAACGATTGGTCGTGCCGCTCGCAACGTCAACGGTCGCGTTATTCTCTATGCTGATCGCCTCACTGGCTCGATGGAACGCGCAATCGGTGAAACGAATCGCCGTCGCGACAAGCAGCTTGCGTACAACAAGGAAAACGGTATTACACCGAAAACAATTGAGAAACGTATTCACGATATTGCAGAATCGATGGATAGTGATCACGACAAAGCTGTTCGTGCAGAACTTGAAATGGATCTCTCCGTTATCGGCTCGATTGAAACCTCGCAGTTTGGCAAAAAGGGTAAAAAAGGCAAGAAGCATCCGCTCGAAGAATTGATTAAAATGAAAGAAGATCAAATGAAAGAAGCGGTGAAGTCGCTCGACTTTGAAACGGCAGCTATTTTGCGTGATGAACTCAAGATTCTACGCAATAGACTCGTGACAACCGATTAATGGTATTATTTACCTATATGGAAAAGAAATCCCTGGGATATGTATTATTCGCCGCGGCAGTTATTGCCCTTATTTTAGTTGTCAGCTATAAGCCATCGCAAAAAGGATTGCCATTAACTGATGATGCTGTAGTGCCAGAGGAGTCGCTCAATATTCTTGCCAAGACTGATAAAAAAGTTGTAAAGGAAACAAAAACTGTTTCTATTAATGCGACCTATCCTGAATTTGAAAATGTACCAGCTGTGATCAATAGTGATATTAAATCGTTTGTTGATAATGAAGTTTCAAATATTGAGAAACTTGTTGCGGATGGTATGCCGGACTCAGTTGTTGCGAGCTACTCGTTCCAGGCAAGTTACGAGATTGAGCAAGCGAACACGGATTATGTTAGTCTCGTTTTTACGGTCAGCGAGTATACCGGAGGTGCGCATCCAAACCAATACTACCGAACATTTAACTACGATATCGATACTGGCAAAGAAATGGCACTCAAGGACCTTTTTCCCGGAGATGATACGTATTTGAATAATCTCAAGCCAAAAATTAAAGTCGGTGTCCACGATGAACTTGAGGCTAGACTAGCTGAAGCAGGTGACGGTAGTATGGATCCGGACGAAATGCTTTTTGAAGATATACGTGATCTCGATGAAACTGCCTTTCAGCGATTTACATTTGGTAAGGACTATGTGCGATTTTTCTTCTCGCCATATGATATCGCTCCATATGCAGCCGGACCAATCATCGTGAAAGTGCAAAAGTAGTTTTGGTTACAGTTGTACAAAATCACGACATACATAATAAAAATCCCGCATACTCAGCGGGATTTTTCGTAACTAAACAAATTAAATTAAACGTACTGCATTATCTTTTCCGACAAAAGCACGGATGGAATCGGCAGATGACACAACGGTGTTTGTGCTTTGCTGGTCCGCGAAGGTGAGGGATTCGAGTGGTGGGAGGTCTTCTGATTGTTCGTGCCATGATTCTATAATTAATTGGTTTACTTTGAGCGTACCACCATATCTTGAACTAGCAACACACTGCGGTGCAAAACTATTATAAACAAAAACCGCCAGTTGGCGGTTATGCTGTCTTTGGTTTTCGTTTATTTGTCGTCTTCTTTCTCGGCTTCCGGGTTATAGTAGTTTTTGTACCACTCAGTTTTCTTGACGTACTGCGACCTCGTTCAGTTTTGTGTGCTATGTGCTCATCGATTGAAAGGTACCCGCCACCCATAATAAAGAGTGATGATAGGCCGGCAAAAATTGTTACATGAGAGTACACACTTTCTTTGAAGAAGAAAAATGTACAGATGAAAACAACAAATGCTATTGCTGATGTCACGCGTGTTTTAAAACCAAAGATGATACAGAGACCGACGATGAGTTCGATGAGACCTACCGATAGTGTCCACATCGCAGGTGTGACAGGAATGATTGATGTCAGGTTGAAGCTTTCAACGACGGTAGAGAAAAAGTGAGGATTGAATATTTTTTCGTAAAATGCCAAAAAGATGAAAGCCCCACCAAGTGCAATTCGCAAAATGAGCGGTGCGTATTTTTTGAGACGATCACGGAAGAGCATTGGTATGCCGACGAGGTGATCAAATCCGGGTTTATTGCTCGCAATGAGGAAAAGGGCAATCGCGCTACCAAAAACTTCGAGGTTTCCGAACATGTAACCGTTGTTGAAAAGGCCTGTAAGGTAGAAACCAATAATAATGAGAAGTCCTGGAGTAAGAAGAAAACCAAAAAGTACGGCAAAACCGACAATGAATTCGAGCGCAGCAACACTAATTATAGTTGGAGAGATTGGACTAATGAGTACACTGTGCATGCCTGCGCCCATGAGCATAATGCCGAGACCCAAGCGAAGTATCCACGGTACATAATCTTGATACGACTGTAGCTGTTTTTTGACGTAAGAAAGTTCTTTAACAAACGCAGGTAAATGGTGTGCCAAATAATAACTTGCACCCAGCATGAGCAATAAACAAATCATCATGACGATATTGTTTGTATCGTTAAACGGAGAAAGTAAAAAAGTAAAGTCAGTACCGGCCGTGGCTTCTAGAGTTTTTGTGTCAGCGACATAGGCAACATGAGCGCTCGCAGTGTGAGCGCTAGAAAATAAAAAAGAGAGTAATGATGCAACATACGACATCTTATGTACCAGTATATGCGAAGGAGTGATCGATCGATAGGGAAATGTGTGGAAAGAAGCACTTTCCCTACATCAAAAATTAAATATTAAAATAAAAAATCACACAAACAAATTGAATGTGTGATTTCAGTGCCTTGCATTTCTGTTGAAGATCTCTAAAAATATAGTTTTATCGCCACTAATCCTTGTTTTACGTAAGAAATTTGCGACCATCCTCAAGATTTTTTTATTTTTTAGTTTTTTGCGTGCCATTTGGCTCGTAATAAAACTGCCACTGTTCCATCTAAAGTAGATTTGAATTGCGCTGTCTGCCGGCTGTACACCATTTGGCATGAGGTCGATGACAATCATTCGAGTGCCGTCAGTGTTCTCGATTGCAAAACTCGCCTGACTGGGTTTTATGGTCATCCCTGCAAGTTCTGAAAGCTTCGGGTGTTGTGTGCTGGAATCAAGGTCTTCCTTGTTGTTCAGCGGGTCAGTGTTGTCTTTAAGTTTCACTCCTAGATTTTCAAGGTCTTTCTTGGTTTCTAGAAATTGATTAAGAAAATGTGCTGGTAACGTATGTATAAATATATACGTTATTTCTTTAATTCCGTCGTTTTCCATGGCGTATATATTTTTGGCTGTGAGGTATAATTTTCTAAACTATAACTGATATATGAATTTTGTCAAATTAGAGCCTCGTGCTATACTTTTCCGGTGAGATAGTAACCCCCGAGCGCAAAGCGCAGGGGAGTTTCTGTTTATATTAAAGCGAAGCATATCCATATGAAAAATCCCTCAAGACAATCTAAAGAAAATGTAAACCGAGAAAATGATTTTTCGGCTGGCAAAATTGTGGTAAAAGGTGCGCGAACGCACAATCTCAAGAACATCAGTGTTGAAATGCCACGCAATAAAATGATTGCGATTACCGGTATGTCAGGTTCTGGAAAATCATCGCTTGCTTTCGATACTATTTTTGCCGAAGGTCAGCGACGCTATGTTGAGTCGCTTTCTTCGTATGCTCGACAATTCCTCCGCCAAATGGGCAAACCTGACGTCGATGAGATCTCAGGTCTTTCGCCGGCTATTTCTATTGATCAAAAATCGCGCTCGAACAATCCCCGTTCAACTGTTGCGACAATTACCGAGATATACGACTATCTGCGTGTTTTGTATGCGCGTGTTGGCCGGCCGTTTTGTCCAATCTGCGGCGAAGAAATCAAAAAACTGTCCAATGAAGAAATCGGCCGCTTTATCCAAGACAAAGTTTCTGAGAAAACAAAAGAAGCAAAATCAAAATCTGGAAAGGATGGAAAAAGTAAAACTGCGCTGAAAAACGTGATGGGTGTCGAATTTGACGATCGTCTCGTTCGGATTTTTGCACCACTCGTGCGTGGACGAAAAGGTGAATACTATCAGCTCTTGTACGATATGCTTGGCAAGGGTTTTGCGCGTGTTCGTATCGACGGCAATTTACAGAATCTCCGCGACCGTATCGAGCTCGATAAGCACAAGGCGCACAACATCGATATTCTTGTCGATGAAATTGCACTCCATGAATTTACTGACAATCCTCGTGATACAGAAATTCGTCTTTCAGAAGCTGTTGAGCGTGCCATTCTCGAAACTGAAGGCTTGGTCAAAATTTCATTTGGCGAAGAGCAGAATGGCGACGAACCGGAATCAAAAAAGAAAAACGGCACAGTTGCTGGAAAATCTAGTAAAGCCAATGGTGGAGAAGTAGATGGCGGAAAAGCCAATGAAGTGGCTGTCGGCGCCGAAGAATTCCTGATGTCTGCAAAGTTTGCTTGTCCAAACGACGGATTCTCTTTTCCGGAAATCGAACCGCGACTTTTCTCTTTCAATTCTCCGTATGGTGCTTGCTCAACCTGCAACGGTCTCGGTACAAAATATTTTCTCGGCACAGAGAAGTGTGAGGACTGTGGCGGCGCACGCTTACGCAAAGAAGCACTCAATGTGTTTCTCGGTGCAAATGGCGGCGTAGACAAACGCAAAAACGTTGTCGATGTCACTTCGATGTCAGTCACAGACGCGGTGAATTTTTTTGGATCGCTCAAACTCACTCCAAAAGAAAAAGAAATTGCCAAAACTGTTTTGCGCGAAATCGAAGATCGCCTCATTTTCTTGTATGACGTTGGTCTCGACTATTTGGCGCTTGATCGCCGTGCAAATACTCTGTCTGGCGGCGAAGCTCAGCGTATTCGACTTGCCTCACAGCTTGGTTCAAAACTCGTCGGCGCTATGTATGTTCTCGATGAGCCAACGATCGGCCTCCATCAGCGTGACAATGAACGCTTAATTAAAACCCTCGAAGGGCTCCGCGACCTCGGCAATACAATCATTGTCGTTGAACACGACGAAGACACTATATATGCATCCGATTACATTATCGATATCGGTCCAAAAGCCGGCGTTCATGGTGGGGAAGTTATTGCGAGCGGATGGCTGAGCGATATGCTTGAAAAAACACCCGCTGCAAAAAAGCTTACTAATGGTTCGCGTACACTTGCCTACCTTCGCAAAGAAGCTGAAATCGCTGTGCCAGAAAACCGACGCGAAGGCGACAAGGGAGTTATTAAAATCGTTGGCGCAAATATTTTTAACATTCAAAATCAAAATATGGAATTGCCGCTCGGCAAACTTGTTGCTATCACTGGTGTTTCTGGTTCAGGCAAAAGTTCATTCCTATACGAAGTACTCTACAAAAATCTCCAAGGAAAATTTGAACGCAAGTATCGAACCAATACTATTTACAATTGCGCAACATTTACCGGTCACGAATATTTGTCTCGTGCGATTTTGATTGACCAGTCGCCGATCGGACGAACACCACGTTCGAACCTCGCAACATACACTGGCGCATTTACTCACATTCGCGATCTTTTCGCTGCAACAGAAGAAGCGCGCCTCCGCGGCTGGAAAGTAAATCGTTTTTCTTTCAACGTCAAAGGCGGACGCTGCGAAGCCTGCGAAGGTAATGGCGAAATCGCCGTCGAAATGCACTTTTTGCCGACAGTTTATGTTACGTGTGACGTCTGTAACGGCAAACGCTTCGACAAAGAAACACTCACCGTAAAATTCAAGCGCAAAAACATTTACGAAATCTTGGAGATGACTGTTGAAGAAGCACTCGAATTTTTCAAAGACGTTCCATCGATTTACGATCGGCTTAAAACACTCGACGATGTTGGTCTTGGCTACATCAAGCTCGGCCAATCAGCAAAAACACTTTCCGGTGGTGAAGCGCAACGCGTCAAAATCGCTTCTGAGCTCTATCGCCCGCATCTGGAGCGAACAATGTACTTGCTCGACGAGCCAACTGTCGGTCTTCATTATGACGACGTCCAAAACTTGATTGCTGTCCTCAATCGTCTCGTTGCAAAAGGGAATAGTGTCATTGTTATCGAACACAACCTTGACCTCATCAAATGCGCAGACTATTTGCTCGACTTCGGGCCAGAAGGCGGGGAAGGCGGCGGCAAAATTATTGCCCGCGGCACTCCAGAAGAAGTCGCCAATAATCCAAAAAGTCATACGGGAAAGTATCTCAAGAGAATACTCTAAATCTATTAATAGCTACTATATATGAATAGTAGGGGTTAATTCGGCTATTTTATCATTTCCCCATCGGACTTCGGTGTTGCCATGCTAGAATTATGTATGTATTCTCGCGCAAAGTATCTAAATGAACATACTCAATAACCAAAAGAAAAGCTCTCCTACTATTTGGGCAAACTTGCGTGTTTTGCGCAGGCATCCCCAATTTAGACCTTTGCGTACTGCATTCATATCTTGGATTATTTTTGCTTTAGTCGTGAGTACTACCGGGATATACTCATTCATCGATGCAAAGAAAACGCAGGCTTCAGATAATTTCTCTATTAAAACAGGCTACTACTACGGCAACGGAACAAGTTTGGCCGTAACCGGTGTTGGATTTACTCCTGAAGTGGTCATCATAAAAGCTGAAACAGCAGCTGGTTCTATGATTTGGAAATCATCAGCAATGCCTTCTTCCGTTACTGCTTATCTGGGCGTAGCTACTGCCGACAACACCGAAAATGAAATTACACTTAACAGTGATGGATTTACTGTCTCGGCTGCCCTCGAAGTAAATACTGTAAATACAAGGTACATATATATTGCTTACGCTGGATCAGATTGTACATCTGGAGGGGTTATGTGTGTCGGCTCATATACTGGAGATGGTGTTGCAACAAAGGTAATTACTACCGGTTTTCAGCCTGACCTAGTTATTTCAAAAAGAGCAACCGCTGTCGCCGGTACATTTAGGACTTCATCTATGAGTACTAACCATGCCGGCATTTTCTCTGCTACGGCAAATGATACTACTGGTGTTTACTTTACAACACTTAACAGCGACGGTTACACTGTTGGACTTACGAACAATGCAAATGCGAGTACGTACTATTATTTAGCATTCAAAAATTTGGCGAATAAATTGCACGTTGGCCAATTTACTGGTGATGCCGTGGATAGTAAAAACATTACTGGAGTAGGATTCGAGCCAGATTTCGTTTTTGTTAAACAAAACTCCGCAATAGTGCCAGCTTTCAATACGACAGAAATGTGGGGCGACCTATCCGCAGTTTCAACTGCTGCGGTCAGTGCCGTTAACCATATCCAGTCTCTCGACGCCGACGGTTTTCAGGTTGGTAGCAGTACAAGCGTCAATGCGCTCGGCGTGGTTAGTAACTATTTTGCTTTTGGCGGTTCAGACGATCCGACACCCTCCGGAAGTTTCACTATGCAGCGAGGGTCCTATGTTGGCACAGGTGTAACTCAAGCCATTGATACATCATTTGCTCCGGACTTGATTTTCATTAAGGGTAATACGACGGAATACGGCGTATGGAGTACTCGAGCAGATACAAATACAACACACTACTTTTCTCTTTCAGCTGTAGGTTTTAGTGGAGGCATTGTGTCGATGGGCACTACTGATTTCACTGTTGGCACGAGCACGACTGTTAACACAAACGGTATAACCTATGAATACATTGCGTTTGGTAATGCGACAACACCACAGAGACCAAATGGCGCCGCAGATCTTGTTATCGGAAATTACTCTGGAAACGGTCTCAGTCCACGTTCTATCGACCACCTTGGTGTGGCTCCAAATATGGTAACAATCAAACGACCAGTTGGCGTCGCTGCACTTTCAGTGTGGAGCTCTTCAGCTATGGCGGCAAATACAAGCTCATTGTTTTCTGCGACAGCAAACACTGTTGATGGTACGATTGTAAGAACACTCGATAGTGGAGGATTCACCGTTGGAACAGGTGCCACTGTTAATACAGTAAACATCGCTTACTCATTCTTTGCTTTTAAAGAAGGCTCAGCATTTGATGTCGGCGCTTATGCAGGTAACAACACTGTCGATACTGAAATTACGGGTACCGGTTTTCAGCCAGATTTCTTGTGGACAAAAAGAAACACAGCGGTAGCCGCAGTGCATAAATCAAGTTCAAGTACTATCGCGGCCAACGGTTCCCAGCATTTTATGAACCTTTCAAACGACACCAATGATATTAAAACATTTACGGCAGATGGTTTTACTCTTGGTAACTCTGCGGAGGTCAACTCGACAAGTGGTAACTATACATATGCTGCTTGGAAAAGCTCAACATCTACAAGTCCACCTGATACACCAACGAACACTACACCGGCTGATTCGTCTGTGGCGCAAGATACAAACACAGTATTAGTAAGCTCTACCTATTCAGACGGCGAGTCGAATGCGCATCTTGATACACAATGGCAAGTAGATGATGACAGTGATTTTTCAACACCCGTGTGGACCAGAACAGCTTCTACAGCTGAAGAAACAACAACTATTACCTCTGGTAATGGTACATTTGCCAATGAGTTATTGGGTTCAACTGAGCTAACACACAGCACAACGTATTATTTTAGAGTGAGGTATTCAGATGGAGTATGGTCAAGTTGGTCAACAGCTACAAGTTATACAACAAGTGTTATTATTGCCCCATCAAACACAACACCAGTAGATCAAGGTGAAGTTACCTCACTAACTCCAACACTCACTGCATCTGCTTTTTCTGATGGAGATGGTGGACACACTGCTGTTTCCGCTCAATGGCAAATTAGTACAAGTGATAGTTTCTCGTCTCCACTATATGATTCTGGTACGGTTGCTTACGGTAGTTCATTTGCAGTTCCAAGTGCTACTCTCTCTGACCGTAGTGTCTACTATTGGCATGTTCGCTACAAAGACTCTGGTGGTCAGTGGTCTCAGTATTCAACAGCGACACGTTTTCTTGTTGCTGAGTCGGAGGTTGTTGTAGCGCCAGTTTTTGGCGGTACGGTTGTGGATCAAGGTGATTCTGTGCAAATTGATGCACAAGCAAAACTAGCAGATGGTTCAGTAATAAATGATGCAACTGTAACAATTAGCATCTTTAATCCATCAGGAACAAAGATTGTGGATGAGGCAACTATGACTTATCTTACAGATTCAAATGGAGTCTATCGATATGCGTACACAATCCCTACAACCTCCGGTAGCTATTTATATGAAGTTACTGCTGTTTCTGGTGGTGTCACTGGGTATGGCGCAGCAAATTTTGAAGTAAGAACGATAGCTGCAGATGTCGGGGACGCTGTCTCAACAATTAATGCTGAGCAGATTGCACAAGATGCTGAACGTGCAGCACAAGCGGCGGAACGCGCTGCACAGGAAGCCGCTCGGATTTTGGCTGAGGCCAGCCAGCTTAAAGTTGAGGACATTCAAACTAAAGTTACAAATATCCAAAGTAATATGGATGTTTTAATTGGCGCCATGATTGTCACTCAAAGTTCAGTAAGTGACTTGTCTGCGACGACAACATCGTTTATTACCGCACTCACAAATGCGACAAATGATTTTTATAAAAATGCAGTTCTTACATTTACCTCTGGCGCGCTCGATGGCCAAAGTCGAAGAATTTCTGGGTATAATGGTTCAACAAAACAAATAACAGTTGACCCGGCACTAACATCTACTCCATCAAATGGTGATGCGTTTACCATTATTTCGCAAAATGTCAGAGTTGAAGAGCAAGTTGCGGATCACGAAGTCGCTGAGGCGGCTTTCAGAGCAGACACAACGGCACGCCTCACTAGTATCGAAGGTAAAATCGATACTATTACTTCAAGCCTAAACACGCTTGATACAAATCTTGATTCTGTACTGACGGATATTGGTCTTATCCGAGATTCACAGGAAAAAGACTACAAAGTGACACTCTCAGATGTTTCAGAAATTCAGGCTGGTCACACGTATCGCGCAAAACTAACAGTGCTTGATTTTGAATCCAACCCAATAGACGCTACAACAACACCAGAAATAACTATTTATGACGCAACTCGTATTGAGGTACAGGCGAGTACTCCAATGACAAGACTTTCTGCTGGTGTCTACGAATACACATCAACGGTTGATCCAGACGGAACTGCTGGATTGTGGGAATCACTTGTGTCTGTCGATGTTGGCGGCACCGGCAATATAATTCGTAATGATTATTGGCAAGTAACTGGCGCGCCTGCGCAAGTACTTATTACTGCAATGAGTGATACTACTGTTCCAACAGTTGCCGCAAACGTAACTATTACAAACGAGGGAAACAGTGCATATGAGTACCAATATGAATGGTGTGTTGTTGCTACTCAAGATAACCAATGCGGAGGCGTAGACGATACATATTACGGTTCAGCAGCAAAACTTATCGCCAGTGGACAGGATTTTAATACAACACTTTCCGCAACCGTGCCTACTATCGGCAGCTACTATTTTAAAGTAGTCGTTTACTATGGCGCAGAAGCAAGCGGTGCTTCCCGTTCATTTACTGCGACAACACAAACCGAAGACCCGGTTGATAGTTCAGGGGGTTCAGGAGCAGGTGCTGGTAGCGCTAACCTTGTGTTTTCGGGTGACACGTACACAGAAATTGTTAAAGTCAGAAATCAGCTTGAGTTAAATTCACAAAAACTTATCAAGACTCTCCAGATTTTGGGTGAGGTAAGTCCAGTGGTTCATGAGTTGTTGAGAGTAGACAATCAAAACACAGACAATCTCCTCAAGCTTCAAAATAAACTTGCTGATGTACGCGCGGTGGTTGCAACAACTCGGAGAGTTGTGCAGCAGCAGAGTGTTGAGCCGGTCGTCGAAACGTACATGAAGTTTAACTCAGTTGAAATTCACTTTTTGATTTCAAATCCAGATTCTGAAAAGCAAACAATCAAATTTAAGGCTTTTCTCCCAGAAGAGGCAAAGCCAGAATATATTATGGATAAGGACGGACTCAAGGTTGACTATGATACCAATGCTGGCGCGTATTACGTTTCAGGCGACATTGTGCTTGGTCCAAATGAAACTACACTTCGAAAAGTTGAAATGAAAGACATTTGGGTATTTTCTCCCGAGGAAATTAATCTCATGAAAGATCAATCTAGTCGTCTCCTTCCTGTGCTTAGTAAAACTCAATTTGAAGCACAAGGAGTTATTTTGAAGAATCAGATCGATACGACTATTGCGGGAGTGATCAAAAAGCAAGATGCAAGCTATTCTTCGCCGCAAGATCACATCGTTGCTTATCGAGAAAATAAAATTGCAATTGAACAGGTAAAATCAAGTCTTTCAAAAATGGAAGATTTAGTTGTTCAGTCTGGCGCAAACAAAGGAT
>JAGOOL010000009.1:12226-17470 GCA_017992485.1 Minisyncoccota bacterium | reverse complement strand
TCGAGAAAGAAATTTTCTTTACCAAATATCTCTTGATACTCTTTCACAAGTTCGCGACCACGCTCGATGTTGTTTTCACGAAGTGCCATACCCATTTCAGAAGCCGGGCAACCAGAAAGACAAATAATGCCTTCGCCATACATGCGAAGAATTTCTTTATCCATTCGAGGTTTGTAGTAGAAACCTTCGAGGTGCGCCATTGTTGTTAGCCTGATGAGATTGCGGTAGCCAGTTTCGTTTTTGGCAAACAGTGTAATGTGGTTGCGGCGACTATCGAGTCCGGTTTCTTTATCTTTGCGTCCGCGAGCAGCGAGGTAGCCTTCAACGCCGAGAATTGGCTTGAGACCGTACTTTTTGGCTTCCATGTAGAAGTCGATCGCGCCATACATTGCGCCGTGATCAGTGAGAGCAAGCGCCGGCATTTCGTATTTGATAGCGGTTTTGACGAGATCGGTAACCTTGGAAAGTCCGTCGAGTAGGGAATAGTGTGAGTGGGTATGCAGATGAACAAAGCGTACTTCTTTTTTTGCGTCAGGATCAGAAGTTTTTTCTGATGTAGTTTTGTCTACGCTTAGTAGTTCTTTTGTATCGGTAGTAGCCATAAGCGACCTATTATACCAGCGAGGCTTGTTGTTTGACAAAAACAAATATTGCTTTATAGTTAGATTAATTCCCTAATATTTAAAAAAATAAACTATGTAAAAGATGAGAAAGCCGGACAACAATGACCCACATGTCCATGCAACGAAAGATGAAAAGAGTACTGAGACAAAAAGTATTACAACGAAAGACTATAATACTGTCTCACAAGATCGGTATACCAATCCCGCCCTTCCGGACATGGATGAACTTACCGGTTCGACGATTCCGAAATTAGAAAAAATTGGCGTCACTGATTTTAATTCATTTGAAAAAAATGAAGACAAAATCATTGCCAAGCGAATTTTAGAAAAAGGTACTGTCATTAAAATTACTGAACGGTATCAAAAACGTCGCAACTGCGATGGAAGCATTTACACCGAATCGGGTGTACGACAGATTGGTGGCGATAGCTATCAATTGGGTAAGCATGGTTAAGAGATTTCTTGAACTATTGGGAGCTCGCACTATCAAATCGATGTGCGGGCTTTTTTAATGGGTTATTTGCTATGATACGTCTATGATTATCGGTATAGATGAAGTTGGTCGTGGCCCGATTGCTGGTCCAGTTTGCGTTGCGGCTTTTCTTGTTCGGCGCCCAGGACAGTTTGCGCGCGAGCTTGAACTCCTCAAGAAAAAGCACAGACTGCCGCTTCGTGATTCCAAAAAACTATCTAAAAAAGATCGCGAAGCCTGGGTACAAATCGCTCAGGAACTCAAAACAAAAGGGAAGTGTGATTACGCTGTTTCAGTAATACAAGCCACGACGATCGATCGGATCGGTATAGTGCCGTCGATATGCCGAGCACTCGCGAACTCGCTAACAAAAGTTGCAACTAGTGGTGGCGCTAGTTTTTCTTGCCACATTGTGCTTGATGGTGGACTCCGCGCGCCAATTCAATATAAGAAACAAACGACAATTATAAAAGGGGATGAAAAAGAGATTTCTATTGCCCTTGCCTCGATTGTTGCCAAGGTTCATCGTGACAAAATCATGGTCAAAATGGCTAAAAAGTACCCTGGCTTCGGCTTCGAATCTCATGTCGGTTACGGCACTCGAGCCCATTACAGCGCTTTGCGACGATATGGCACAACTCAACTTCACCGAAAAACCTTTATAAAATAAGGGTTTTAGAGATGTGGCTGTCATCAATATGCTATTGACTATATTCTATATTTTGGTATAATGAGTTCAATTAAACCTTCTAAAAAAATGATAAATAATGAAAAAGATATTAATGATTGCATGTGTGTTGGTAGCGATTACGTTACCCTCGTGCAGAACACCGCAAGGTGGACAAGCTGGGAGTGCCCAGTCTGATGGTAGTGATATAAAAAGCACTATCAAGCCATTGCTCAGGCCTGCAATTTTCGGGCCCAAAAAAGAGAATGGTAATCACGCATCATTCAAATTTGTCGAGCTTGGTCAAATTCAATTCTATACCCACGGCGCGATAGTACTTAAGCGTAATGATGAAACATCACAACGTAGAATTATTAACGGTCGCGTGGTATACCTTGATGCCAAGTTTGTCGAAGACCATAGTTTCTATCACGGCATACCAGTTTTGATTGCTGAGATAGAAGATAATGGGAATACGCTCATCGTGCGTGTAGACACTCTCAATCCTGATCGCAAGATTAGATTTAGGTTACAAGCTGATGGAAAGTGGCACTTTGCTCCTGTACTCAATGTCCTAACCTATGATGGTGAGACCTACCAGTATACGGACGACAGTAAGGATTCATACCTGCTTTATGATGAAGGAGGAGTGTCATCCACTGAATCCATATCAACACAAGCAAGTGGTGCTCTGATTCACGGAGCGAGAAGAATGGTTGATCCTCCAGGTGGGCCTAATTCAAATTTTGAAATTAAGCCAAAGGACACTACGCCTGATAATTCCGGAAATACGAAAAAATCTGGACAGACTGGTGATTCAGGAGATGGAACTATTAAAAATATGTCCTTTGATACACAAGGGAATGTTACAGATAGTTTATCTACTCAGCCGGATTCTACGACACCGTTAAAAACCAAAACCAGTAATGGTAATGGGGGTGGTACTACAAATCCGCAGCAAAACAATCAAAGCACGCAACCTGCTAAAACAAAGACTGGAGGAGGCCTCAAGCCCCGAAGGTAACTATTTGTCTTAGAAGGTTTAATCGAAGAGGTCCTCCTAACACGAGGGCCTTTTTTATGCCTTGACTTTTTATAGATATGAGTTTATAATGTTCGTGATAGGTATAGACATGGGGTTTTTAGTTTAGTTAAACGGTTCTTTATTAAAAATAGTTGTGCCTGTCAGTTGTCGTGAGGAACAAAGCGAAACTGTCTACAAAATGTAGCGCGGAAGCTTATGCACCATTTGCCATGGTTTAATGATAATTCATATTATCTTTAATCGCACACATCTGTATATCAGTTTTGTCTCACAAAGTAAGCCTTTCCGGCCAAAAACCGGAAGGCTTTTTTCGTATATGGTTTATTTATTTCCTTCAATTAGTCGGTATACATTTATAAATGAGTAGAATTTATTTTGTCAGGTCAGCGGCTATTCGCTCGATTTTGTCGGCCTTGCGGAGTTTGCGAATTGTCTTTGGGGGAGCGATTGGTTCGTGCGGTGCGTCATCGAGAGCTGCGCCGATATCGTACAATTCTTCTTCATCAAATAGCCAGAGATCACCGTAGAGTAAAAGAGAGAATGGTTTTTTGGAATAGGCGCGCATGGTTTTGACGCCGGAATTGAGAAAGTATTCATGAAAATATGTTAGGGCAAGTTCACGAATATTTTTGTAAATCGGGTCTCGGTAGCGAAGGACAGAGTGATGTGTCGCTGAAATCGCACCCCACAAATCATCTCGTTTGAATAGTGCGATTACATGATCAAGATCGTCTGACGTTGTCCGGAGGTCGAGGAGAAGCGGCTCGTCACCATGGAACCAGAGAACTGCCGCGGCAAAGAATGCGCCTTCAAGGCAGTGCATCTTTTGTTTATTGAAAGAACGGCGGACGGACTGCACAGAGTCGGTGTTGTTTGTCGGGAGTGTAATAATATAGTCCTGGATTTTCTCCGGTGTATTCAATTTTTTAAACAGAGCTTTTTCGGCTGGTGTCAGTAAATGCTTTGGGAAACTTTTCATTGATGTCTTGTTTTTCTGGACCGCATTGCTTTTCATGAACGCATTATATGGTATTCTGTATCGTATGCAAAAATTCACAGTCAAGCGAGGCGTCAATGGCCTTGGACTTTTTACAAATGTTGCGCTCAAAAAAGGCGATAAAATCATTGAATATATCGGTGAGAAAATTACTCCTGAGGAAGCTGATCGTCGTGGCGGCAAATACTTGTTCGAGGTCGACAAAAAGTTGACTCTCGATGGTAAGGCTCGAAAGAACATTGCTCGCTACATAAACCATTCGTGCATTCCAAATGCTGAAGCTGAAGTTGATGGCAAACAGGTTTTCATCTATGCCAAGAAAACAATTACTCCAGGCGAAGAATTACTCTACAATTACGGCAAAGAATACTTCAACGAATATATCAAGCCGAAAGGTTGCGGCTGTGATAAATGCACAGGGAAGTGGCCTGCGAAGAAGATCGCCAAGTCTACAATGACTGTCAAAAAACCTACTACTAAGAAAAAGTAATATTTCCGAGCTTCATAGACGCTAAAAAACCATTATTATATAGTGGTTTTTTGCTATTGATTATATTTGGATGTGTGATATAATGTCTGAGAATAAATACAATAAAGCCATGGCACAAATCGGACAAAATAGGATCAGCAAAAAACATCCTAAGTGGGTATTTCTCGCCCAACTCAATGAAAACACAGATGTATTTACGTACAATGATGTAATCAATAAATCTCCTGTATACGCAGAGTTGGTAGGAGATCACGAAACGGAGCAGTTAATTACGGAAGGTGTTCACTTTTTTGATTACAAAAGATTTGAACATTTATCGGCTGATGAAAGGAAGAATTGGTTTGAACATCGGAAAGTGAAGTACGATGTTACTGATTTTCCGGTCAGTACACACGATGTAGTTACTGAAGTTACGCTGATTGCAATGAGAAGGTATTCGCTCGAAAAAATTCTAGAGAAAAATCTTGATTCCCGAGCGCAAATTAAAAAAATGAAGATGGTGGAACATTATTTCTCAGCATTCATTAACTTCGCAAAAAACAAAAAGCCTGCATGATCTGATCATCGAGCTAAAGAATTCAAGACCTCACATTTTTTGTAGGGGTTTTTTTATTGTCTCAATATAGTAGTTTGCCGTAAATTGCTTATGCGCATACAATTACAATATGGAAAATAACACAACGAGCTGGCAATCAGGCAGAATCATCCAGGCATTCCCGAAGCTCCAAAAGAACACCGAAACTGATGTTGTCATTGTTGGTGGTGGTATGGCAGGACTCTTGTCTGCATATGTACTCGCCAAAGCAGGCAAAAAAGTAACCGTGCTTGAGAAAAATAAACTAGCTGAAGGTGTCACGATGTACACGACGGCTTTTCTGACGCAGATTATTGATACCGATGCTGAAGACGTGTGTCGAATGCTTGGTCTCAAAAAGGCCAAACTCATGTAC
>JAGOOL010000009.1:0-12126 GCA_017992485.1 Minisyncoccota bacterium | reverse complement strand
AATCCGGCTGGTGTCTTTATGAAAAAAGGAATGTATGTTTCATATGTTTATGAGATTGAAGTACCAAAAGGAACGTACACAGAAGGACTGTATGAAGATATGAAAAATCCGTACCACTATTTCCGCGTCGATTCGAGTTCTGTTTGCGATACGATTATCGTCGGCGGCGAAGATCATCGTAAAGAAATTCCAATGGATAAAGAAAAAAATTGGCAGGCACTCACTGACTACTGCAATAAAACATTTGGCAAAGATACATATACAGTCATTCGACGTTGGGACGGACTGGTTCTTGAGCCATCAAATGGTTTTGCTTTAATCGGTATTATTCGCAAAAATCAAATCCTCGTGACGGCCTTCTCCGGTAATGGTATGTCGTACTCCGGTATTGCTGCGCTCATGGCCAAAGATATTATTACTACCGGCAAATCAAGCTGGGATACACTCTACAATCCAAAACGATATCCGACCTATACAATGCTCCGCATCAAGATTCGCGACTACCTGGGTGAATTTATTCATGGAGCATTGCGTAATATGTTTAAGTACACTCGAAAATATGCGAAATCTTTCCGTGCAATGATTAAAGAGAAGATGAAGAAAATTACTTAAGAGTACTCTTGATGTAGCCGTAGCGCTTAGAGTATGAGAAGGTGAATGCTGCACCGAGGAAGAAGACTTGAGCAGAGAAGTAGACCCAGAACATAATACTAATGAGAGAGCTGGCTGCACCAAATGTAGAGCTGTCGACGAAGTGTCCGAGGTAGTAGCCGATGATCAATTCTCCCATGAGAAAAACGACTGCCGTGACCGAAGCCCCGAAAGCGATTTCATTCCAGGGCAATTTAGTCTTGGGTAAGACTCGGTAAATCGCACCAAAGAAAAGCGTAACAAATATAAATGACACCAATGGTTCGAACATTTGAATAAGACCGTACGCATTCGGGAAAATGACCTCGAGGTTATCGCTGATGAACTGTAGGCTCACACTTGAAAAAATAGAAATTGCAAAAAGTACAGTTAGAATAATGATGAGAATGAGGCTAGGAATATGCTGTTTGATCGCAATGAGTATTTGTTTGAGACCTTTTGTGCGACGCGGCTTTTTCTCTTCGGATGTTGCCCACATTTTATCCATCGAGTAGGTGAGCTCCTTGAATACGCCTGTTGCGCCAAAAAGTAAAACAAAAAAACCAATGAGACCACTGATAATCGTTGGTCCGTGGACATTTCTTTCAATAATATTGCTGACATAGCCGGTAACATCAGTCCCAACCATCCCGGAAATTTGATTGAGCAATTTGCCCTCAACAATATCGTTTCCGATAAAAAGACCAAGGAGTGAGATGAGGAGGAGGAAAAGTGGTGCCATTGAGAAAATGGCGTAGTAGGAGAGCGATGCGCCCATACGCGAAGGGTTCTGCGCCCGCCAGTGTGCGAATGTGTCTTTCAAAATAAGTTTCAGCTGCTTCACCAAATTATTATACTACCGAGTTTCAATTTATAGTATACTGTCTGCGTTATGAATAGATATAATTTTGGTTTTGGCTTTTGGTTCGGCCTCATTATTGTTGTGCTCTTTGGTGGTGTGCTTTTCTTTATGTTTAACCAAGAATCCTCAAAGCGCTCATTTCTATCTACGGCACCGACGCATGAGATTGCCTTAACGTGTACTACTGATATGGCAACAACGTTCCATATTCATCCAGTGCTGACAATTATGTTTGATGGAGTAAAGCAGGTTATTCCGACAAATGTCGGTATTGTGGACGGTTGTATGAACCCGCTCCATACGCATGATGATCTTGGAACACTCCACGTTGAATCTCCTGTGCAGCGTGACTTTACGCTCGGCGATTTCTTTACTGTCTGGAAGCAGCCATTTTCAAAGACACAGATTTTGGATAAGACTGTAACTGGCGCTGGTTCAATCACTATGACAATCAATGGTAAGCCGGTTGATACGTTTGAAAATACTGTGCTCGTAGATGCTGATCAGATTGTGATTAACTACAAGTCCAATTAGCAAAAGCGTATGTAGTAAAATGTGCCAAACAAAAAATCCCCAAAAGGGGATTTTTTGTTTATTGTCTGCTACACAGGTAGGATGTGCGTTGTCGACAAGATATATTTCTATAATTAGAGATCGGTATTTCGGACTACAGTTGCATCAATAGTATTGTCTGCATTAACAACACCATATACTCGAACTTTGTTATTTACCGCAAAGCTCGAAAGTGTTGCACTAAGCCAATTGTTCTTGAGAACTGAAGTTGAAGCACTGACACGAACTGTGTAGTTAGTGTTGCCTGAAGCAAGGACAAATGTTGTTGGTGCAGTTGTTCCAGCGATTGAAACAAGCGTACCTTCTTTTGTCATAGCCTGTGGTTCTGCAATCTTGACGACAACCTTTGAAGCGTCGAGAGTGTGCGTAAGATTATTGTAGAGACCAGTTGTGACCACCTTACTATTTACAGTGACATCAGCAAGAGTTGCAGTCGCACTATTTTTCATGAACTGAGTTGTTCCAGTTGTTGTGACAGTGATGTTACCATCCTTCTTTGTGCTCATAACAAATGTTGAACCAGAGACGCTAGATACTGTGCCTTCAAATGTTGCGTTCTTTTTCTGAACAGACCAATTCTTGATTGTCTTTGCGAGAACAGTCATCGGAGATGCTGTGCCTGTAACGAGTGAACCCTGGAAACTAATGTAGTCACCAACAGTGATTTCATTCATCGCTGATGCGCCACCGTAGCGGCGGATGAGCTTTGTGTTTGCGTCAGATGTAATAGTCCAGTTCATGACAGCTGATCCCCACATGGTTGTGGCTGTTATTGTGCTATCTGAAACACTAGCAACTTTTGCGCCACGAACGAGTACTTTACCGCTATCAGTAATGTGAACTTCAAGAGATGATCCGACGAGGCGAGCCTCACGTTCATTCTTTCGTCCATCGTCGTCACGGTCATTGTCCGCACGAGCAACCGACGCTCCTCCAATAACGAGAGCAAATACCATCATACCGATAAATAATTTCTTAAGTGTCATAGTGAATATAATGTAACTAAAATAATAAATACAGACGACCTGTACAGTATAGATGACGTTTGTATTCGTCTCAACTGACACGTTTAGGCATAGACAATATTTATTATCTGTGGTACATTCCAGGCAATAAAATCCACTTTAAAATACGAAAGACATGACATATGGCCTCGCCCCAGTTCTCCTTAAAACGTTTGTGGTAATTATCTTTGGATTCATTACCTGCTTATTCTGGAAACTTATTACAACAGGTATTCTTGTTAGAAATAAGATACCGCACGCACCGATTTATGAGCACAAACGAATTGCTCATATGAGTACAAAAATGATTGTTCTTGCTATCTTAATTACTGAATGGATGGTTCAAGTTGTTGGACGCTCAAAGTTTAACACCGAACTACTCAGGCATTTTTTAGCAGTTGGATTCTTTGTCGCCCTATACCTTATTACCCGATATTGGAAAACCGGTCTCAAGGATCCCGACATACATCGAGTCGTCGCATACGCCACGTTCTTGCTATATGTCGCTGTGCTGTATACGGGATTGCCAATGCTCGTTCGACCCGGATAATCAGTCGTCGTTTGCCACAAAAACTTAAAAATCTCCTCCGCCTAGCGGGGGATTTTTTATGGCCTTTGATTTTTCGGCCTTTTTTTGATAGGATAACCCCGTCGGCTCCATATGCTTTCGAGTAGGTGTCGCCGGCAAATATAGAGAATATTCGGGAGTAGCTCAGCGGTAGAGCGACCGCCTGTTAAGCGGTTGGTCGTAGGTTCGATCCCTACCTCCCGAGCCAGTTAGGGTTATCTGCTAATTCAAGCACTAAATTGAACGGAGAAGCTATTGTAAAATATAGCTTTTTTCCGTTTACGGTAGGGTTCTGAAGTAGATAATTGAGAAACGCACGTTTTCCTGCAGTGTCAGAACTATTTTCAAAAATACTTTTTGCTCTGCGTGCTACAGAAATGACTGTGGCAACGGTAGTTTGGTAGTCGAAGTCTGCTTTACTGTGCTCTGCCATTTCAATTTCGAGTGTCTGTATCTTATCTCTGTATTCTTCATGTTTCTTGTCATAGTCGTCCTTAGTAATACTCGTGCTCGTATAGAGGTCCAAGAGGCGGTAGTCCATTTCTTTTACCCTGTCATATTCTGTGCGTATTCGGCTTACCTGTGTTTTATGGAAAACAACTTCGGCTTCGGTGGTCCTGCGGAGTTCGTCTACAAGGTCCTGTTGCGTTTGTTCAGTTATACTTTCAAAACGGTCCAGCACCTCGTATATAGGCTTCAAGAGGTCCTTCTCGTTCACATATATTCGTTTGCATGTGCCTTTGCCGTTCGTGCAACTGTAATAGGTAGGCTTGCCTGCATGCGTTTCGGCAGTCATTGAACAGCCGCAGTTCTGGCACTTCAAAAGACCTTTGAAAATAAAATCCTTTGAGAGAGCTTTGGTTCGATTTTTATTGCGACCCTTTCGTACTTCTTGGCATCTATCAAAAAGTTCTTTGGTAATAAGGCGAGGGTAATTGTGTGCGTATGAGCCGTATTTTTTTGACATGGCGATGCCGCAGTAGAAGCTGTCCTTCAAGATATTTTCAATGCCGCTTTTGACTGGCTCATTTCCTTTGAGCGTTCGTAGTCCGAGCTTTATCATCTGCAATCGTATAGTTTCGAGTGAGTAGTTGCCCGTAGCGTACAGCTCAAACATTTTCTGTATCAATGGTGCTCGTTCAGGGTCAATGATAATGTCTTTCCTTAATCGCTTCTCGGTGTCCAAAGCCACATTCAAGTAGCCAAGCCGTACAGCTCCTGTCCACTGTCCGTTCCTTCGCTTTTGCTCAAAGGTCCGTCTGACGTTGTCGCCGATTGCGTCTGAATAGTATTTTGCCAAGCCCAAGCTCATGCTGAACTGAAACTTTTCTACTGCGGACATTTGGTCATTGATTATTTGCCCGTCCGAAACGAAATGAAGCTCAATCTTGCCAGTAATAGCCATTTCAAAGAGGGTAGCTACTCGTTTGTCGAATACGCTTCGTGAAAGGCGGTCCACTTTATCGAAGCAGACTGCAATTTTCTCTTTCTTGGAAACCTCAATGATTTTCTCAACTGACTTATCGAACTCATCTCTTTTGGTTTTGTAAGCACTTTCAATGAAGCTATATGCTTCGATGATGCTGAAAGCTCTGCTATCACAATAGGCACGCATACGGTGAAGCTGTGCGTCAGGTGAGTTCTCTTTTTGTTCGTCTGTTGATACTCGTGCGATATTAATTGCTTTCATGTTTCTTTTTTGGTCTAAGTGAACCCAGAACTATGTAGTAGAATATCCTCCTTATTATTTCTGCTATAAGTAATATCCCGATTGCCGCCAAAATGGAGTACAGCACAACCTGTACGTAACCTCCCTCAGTAATGTATTCTTCCGAAACTTTGTATGGACGCAGGTTGTCATCAATATATTTTTGAATAATTGCACTGCTAGTACCTAACTTTGTTTGCTCATTAATATAGGCAAGTGCTGTTGCATTGCCTTGGTCGGCTTCCTCATTTGAGATGCCGCATATATTTCTGATTTCCTGCTTGTTATTATCAGATAACGATTGGTAGACAGTTTGACCATTCAGAGGAAGTATAAAGATACTTTCGTCCTTATATGCAATCGTTTCCTTATGGTTCGTATAGTCAGCGACACAACTTATTTTATAATCCAAGCTCTGCGAGGGGCTGTATTCGTCAATGAAGATGAATGTAGCAATTGTCATTGCCAATAGAATGCAACCAATAAAAATGACTTTTACTAACCGATACCACCACTTGCTGTTCAATTCTGAGATTGTTTTCATTTATTTTGTCTTCACGCTATTAAGAAACTTGGTAAACTCTGCTTTCTCTATGCGAAAATCACGTCCGATTTTATAGGCTTTCAGCCGACCCGCCTTTATATATCGGTATATGGTCATGATGTTTACGTCTAATAATTTTGCCAAGTCATCGGCGGTATAGAAGCTCTTTTGTTTGGTCATATGGTTTATTGTTACTAATAATGATACTTTACTCTGCTTTACAAGTCTACAAGGCTCGGTGGATTACTTTTGTAAGGCTTATAATCCTCTAATGCTTTGTCCAACTGCGTAACCCAGTCCCGCAACTTGTTCTTCGTGATGAGTTCGCTGGCTTCCTGCATGTCCTTTGCAATGCGATACCACGTTCTGTGATGGGACCGCTTCGCTACTATTGTTCGCAGTTGTCGCATACCGTTTTCGTCTTTAGCGAGTATGAACAGTCCGAGCAGGTATATGGCTTGTTTAGGCTTCAGCTTTTTGTCTGCCAAGAATAATGTCTGCAAAATGTCTTTGTTGCTGATTGTCATTGAAAAAATCCCAAGGCTACGTTCTTTGATGAGATTTTTCCAGTAGTCATTAACGACAGTCTTGCTCATTTCCGTATCGAAGACCTGTCTGAATGTCGGGTTTTTCGGATAGCCGTAGCTTTCAATCAACTGGTTTAATTTTTGCTTCTGGCTCAATCGGACCTCGAAGCGGATGATTTCTTTTCGTTCGTTTCCTTTGTTCAGTTCTGAGAATAATGTCTTTTGGTAATACGTCTGCTCTTTGTCTATGGCTCGCTTCTTGTCCTTGCCCATGTCGGCAATCTTGTCATAAATGACGAGCTGATGAGACGTGGCGTGTGCGTACAGGCTCTGCCCGTCATTGATGTACCTAGTTCGAGCAAAATCCATGTTCTTACGCAGGTTTACCTTATTCATTTCCGAAATCAAATGGTTCACAGTATAGCCGTCCTGAAGCTGAATGTTCTTTGAGAAGTGAACGGAGCTGACAGCGGCGTTTTCGAGGACCGACTTTTGAACGACAACGCCCATTGTTCGTAGTCTTTCTTGAAGCGTTGTAATCACTTCGACGAAATCTTTGTCTTCAAGCTCGACGAGATTGTTGAGGTACAAGAGCTTTGGAGCCGAGAACTCCATTCTGACATTAGCTTCTTGCGAAAACTGGCGTTTGTAGCCTGTGAGCCGAGGGAAGTATTTGCCCGTTTCTTTTTCGGCTTTACTTGGATTGCGGACATACTTGGCATACTGGTCCGTTTTTGAGTACAGTTCCCAGCTCGATATTCCCGATAAGTACATCATTTTATCCTTCGGTATGAGAAGGCAAACTGTATCAATCATGGCTGTTATTACGCTGATAAGCAGTAGGATTTTGCTTCTTGTCTTCTTGAATAAGCCATGCAAAAGCACCGACCAGCTTCTGCTTGTCTTCGAGAGGTATATCACTCAATTTGAAGCCTTCGACTGGCTTTTTTGTAAGGGCATCATCTTGCTGCATAAAAAATCCCGAAGGACTAGCTTCAGGGTATTCTTTATTGCTTTGATGCTCTAAGTATTTTGTGTAGGGCGGAACTTTTCTGTACTACAGTTCTTTTCTCTTCTTTTTTTCAAGAGAAATGATTTTTCCGATATAGCCGTAGTCAATAATCTGTCCTTTCCCGAACTTATCGCCGAGCAAGCTCATTATTTCCCGCCTTTTGAGGTGTCTATGTTCGTATATGAAGTCATTCCGTTCTTGGATAGCAGTTTTCTTTTTCTTAACTCTGCCTATTTTAATATAATTTGCCCTATAGGCTTTGAGCTTGTCTTCAATCATTTTTGAGTTTTTCTTTATATAATCCGCAATGTCCCTCAAAGACGCATACGGGCTAATCCTTATAGATATAGGGAACTCTAAGTCTTTCATTGTCAGTCCTTCTCGGTCGCCTTCAATGGCTTCAAGGGAGCATAAATCAAAGTCAAAAGAGAAATATGGTAGCTCTCTAAGGTCTGAACTATTAAAAACTACATAATGTTTGAATAGGGAGTACCAAGCACGGTCGTATAGTTTGTAAAAACCAGCAAGGTCGTTAATATCATTATAAAAAACGCTATCTGTGTCGAACATTCCTTCATTTTCTTCAACGTATGGGAAACCTCTTTCAGGTATTTTATGTTTTACTCGAAGCTCGCGTACATCTTCTTGAAATCGCTCACTTTTGAGAATGTCTTTGAAGTAGTTGAGAAGTTTGCCCTTGCCTGTAGTATTAAGTTTTCTCATTTTTACAAAATCATAAAAACCCGCAATGTCTTCTTCGGGCATATACTTTTTTAGTACTGAGCTATCCTTCAGTAAGCTGATTTTGAATAGCTCGAAATCATTTTCGTCGTCGAACTCAAAACGTAGTTTGTCGAATAGCTCTGCGTTTTTTCGATGGTCTTTAGTCCAGTTATCTAGGTCAATCATTTCTTGCCTAGTAGGGTACATGTCAATAACGTGTTCCCATTCTAGTTCGCCGTTATCAAGGTCTTTTTTGAACATTTGCCGTAGTTCTTTTTCCCAAGCGATTTGTTCTCGGCTCTTTCTCATTGGTAAACTTTACTTTAGTTTACAGGCTTTATCAACTGTCATACTTTACTGTAGCTGACAATACTATGCTAAAATGTCTACATTAAAAATAACTCGCAAACCTTGCTTATATATGAATAAATACGGCGTTATCATCATCGGAATTATTGCAGTAGTGGCTTTGTTTACAAGTCTTTCGGTAAAAAATCAGAGCAAGAGCCAGTCTGTGGCTGATGCTGTCATCGAAAAGGGGGAAATCCGAATTGGATATATTCTTTATCCGCCGCTTTTATACAAGGACCAGAACACGGGTCAGTTGTCAGGAGTTTCGTACGATTTAGTTGAAGCTGCTGCAGCGAAACTTAGTTTGAAAACTGTATGGGCGGAAGAAGTCGGCTGGGGCACTGCTATTGAAGGTCTTAAAACAGAACGATACGACATGCTCGGAACGCAGATGTGGCCGAACTCTGCTCGTTCTCGTGAAGCTGTTTTCTCGATAGCTCCAATGAATAGCGTCATCTACCCTTATGTTAAGGCAGGCGATACACGGTTCGCTGGAAACTTAACCAAACTTAACAATCCAGAGTACACAATCAGTGCTCTTGAAGGAGAACTCGCTACATTCATTGCAAAAGAGGATTTCCCTGAAGCAAAAATCGTTACATTGCCGCAACTTTCTTCAACAGCAGAAGTGTTCCTGAATATCCTTAACGGCAAGGCAGACATAGCTTTTGTCGAGCCGTCTACAGCTAATGATTTCATTAAAAATAATGCTGGCAAAATAGACCGAGTAGGAAATACGGCTATCCGTACATTAGGAAATAGCTTTGCTTTTAAGAGAGGCGAAAACGCTATGATTTCAATGTGGAATGTGGCTATACAAGAACTGATAACAGACGGAACGGTTGCAAGGACATTGGAAAAATACAGCGTTGCTAACGACTACTCAATAAATAAATAAACGGCATGTTTCAAGTCCTCGTTACTTACCACCAATTATTGTTACAGGGGTTCTTAACGACCTTGAAGCTGTTGGGCTGCATTATCTTGATAGGTATACCGTTGGGTACTTTTCTCGGCGTTATGGGCGGCAGGTATAGTTTAGAACTTGGCAAGATAATAAAAGGGGCACGCTTCATTACGAAAGTGATACCTGTATTGGTCCTGCTTTTCTGGCTCCATTATCCCTTACAGGGGCTGCTAGGCGTTGTTATAGACCCATTTTGGACCACTGTCATTGCTTTAGGCTTAATCAATACCATTGCCGTTGCTTCAATCGTCCTTACCGAGCTTCAGTTATTGCCGAAGTCATATAAAGAAGCAGGCATCACTCTCGGCATGAGTTCAAAGCAAATCATTAAGCATATCGAGCTTCCATTGCTGATGCGAAGAATGTTGCCTCAGTTGCTCTTGGTCCAGGCTTCTATGCTCGAATACACACTGTTTGCGAGCTTGATTTCCGTTCCTGAATTATTCAAAACCGCCCAAGCAATCAACGCCATGATTTATCAGCCTGTCGCTATTTACTCATTGCTCGTCCTCTTTTTCTTGATTATCCTAGCCCCGTTCCATTTATTTATTTCTTGGGTACAAAAAAAGTACACGACCAATTATGCTTAACCTCAAACATGCGACAAGAAAATATACTGACGCAAAAGAGGTGCGAGGCATCGAAGACATTTCTTTCTCAATCGCTAAAGGCGAGATAGTCTGCGTACTCGGTCCGAGTGGTTCAGGTAAAAGCACATTACTCCGTGTCATTGCAGGACTTGAAAAGCTCGACGCTGGTACTTCAACATTAAAAAAGAATATGCTTGCGAGCTATGTATCACAGGAATATACACTATGGCCTCATCTGACCGTTCTTGAAAACCTGACGCTTGCTCCAAAGTTAAGTAAGAGCGAAGTGCACGGGGCGATTACTGAAAAGGCTAATCAGTTGCTTGCTCGGTTTGAACTCGGTGAGTACGCAAACAATTATCCTTCAGAGCTGTCAGGTGGGCAGCGTCAGCGTGTCGCACTGTTGCGAGCTGTCATGGTAAATCCTGATGTTTTATTACTTGATGAAATCACTTCCGCACTCGACCCTGAACTTACGAAAAGCGTGTTGGACCTGATACGAGCACTGGCTAAAGACGGCTATACAATGGTGATTGTTACTCATCATATGTCCTTTGCCATGTCAGTTGCTGACAGGATTTTGTTTCTTAAAAATGGTCATGTCTTGAAAGACGAGAAGGCCGTACCGTTTTTCTCAGCCCAATCAGACCCCGAAATCCGTTCATTTATTATGGATATAGCCAAGAAAGACCAGTCTATTGAAGTATTCAAGGGCTTAGAGCAGTTCCAAGCGTATCACTTGGGTCTTATGAAAAGATTACCTGAAGGCTCAACTATATATATCGCAGGAGGTGTTGGAGACGCTTGGTATCGTCCAATGGGAGACTTTTACAAGTCATATGCTGATTTACGAGTAGAAAAGAAAATTAAATGGAAAAGTGTTACTTACGAACAGGGTGACTTAGACCATGCATTGCTCCGAGAACATCCTGACTTAAACGATTTCCGTGAGATGCCAAGAAACATTCAAAATCCAGGCAACTACAATGTTTTCGGTGACACTGTCATTACGCAGGTCTTTGAAGACGAACCAACCATTATTCAGATAAAAAATCCTCGTGTTGCCGATGCATACCTTCGCTTCTTTGAAGAACTTTGGAATGCAGGAAAGTAGGTGTAGTATTACTCAATATGTCGGAAAACAACTTCTCAGATACATTGGTGGAAGAATATGACCTCTTTGGGAAGGTCTTTCCTTTCCATGATGATTTACAAGCTACTATCCCAAACTCTCTCAAAGAGCATTTTGCAGATACTGACGGTTCCAACCTCGTTTTCTTGGACATTGGTGCTGGCTATGGCTTCACAACTAAGCTCGTTGCCGAGAAGTTTCCAAAGGCCAAGTTTATTTTGAATGAATATGATGCCGAGCTCGTCAGCCGTGCCGATGCTTATTTGAAGGACTACAATTATGAAAAGAAGGTTGGCGATATTGAGGAAGAAATCAAGCAAATCCCTGACGGCTCATTGGACGCAGTTTATACGGCGTGGGTGCTTCACAATTTTCCTCCGACAAAACGGGAAGTGATTTTCAAAGAAGTAGCTCGTGTCTTGAAGTCTGGCGGTGTATTCGTTGCTCTTGAAAAAGTTGGCAATACAGGACCGCAGCGAGAAAAGGACCTATCACAAGCAATCCTTGACCTTGAACCCTTTATTTCAAAATACAATCGTCCTGATTTGTTCATCGAATGGGTTAAGCATGACCTTCGTGATGAAGAAGCGGACCTTGTCTTTACTGATGACGAGAATGAAAAGCTGCTGAATGGTAACGGTTTTCAATGGAAGTGTGTGAAGCATATTCTTTTGGAAAAGGTCATCGTGGCGGTAAAGCCTTAGTTAGTTCTGAAGCGACAGGCTTGGAAACAGCTCAAAAATACCACTAAAGCCGAGTTCGCTCTTAATACTGGTCCAGTTTGCTGTTCTGAACCTGTCCAAGACAGGGAGCATCAAAAAATCACCTTATTTCCAAGGTGATTTTTTGTTTCCACATAAGCAAAGCATTTGGTCATTGTTCCGGAGTACAATGAACACATTATGGAAATAGACCCAAATCCTAGCAACGTTATG
>JAGOOL010000008.1 GCA_017992485.1 Minisyncoccota bacterium | reverse complement strand
GGTGTAGCAACTGCCGATTTTTCATTCCTTCCTTCGGGGGGTTCATGTTTGGTAGGGGAGGCTCGTGCTCAGATAGAACAAACACTCAAGCAATTTTCTACGGTTAAGACTGTAAAGATACTCCTCAATGGTTCTGAAGCAGAAGCATTACAGCCATAGTTAGTTCTCTTGCTACTTATGCTTGTACATAAAAACCCTGGCTGATGCCGGGTTTTTTACTTCTCCGATATATATGCTAGTATATGGAAGCAATTTCGGGGCGTAGTATATCGGTAGTATATATGTTTTGGGAACATAAGGGCCGGGTTCGATTCCCGGCGCCCCGACACGAAATAGTAAGAGCAATTGTTGTAGAAATAGATAAAACATAAGAAAAACCCTCCTTTCGGAGGGTTTTTCTTATTATTACTTGACTGCGTCCTTCAAAGCCTTTGCAGCTCTGAATTTTGGCACCTTCGTAGCTGGGACACTGACCTGCTCCCCAGTTTTTGGGTTGCGGGCCATGCGCGCGGCTCGAGGCTTTACTGAGAAAATGCCGAGGCCAGCAATAGATACTTCTTCGCCCTTCTTAAGGGTACCGACGATAGCATCAAGGAGGCCGTTCACAACTTCTTCAGCTTGCACCTTGGTACCGCCGATCTTGCCATGAACCCACTCAATCATGTCTTGTTTATTCATACTCTGTCCGACGCCGCTCACCATCGTAATAGCGCGCATGGTCGGAAGTTTATTGCTAAATTTCGACTCAACCACAATGTTCTGGATAGGACAAAACGTCATGGCCTCTCAGAAACTATTATACCGCAAGGGTTTTTTTGGGCAATAGCCAATCTTAATGCGAAATTGATTGACTTTAACCAAAATTGTGCTATTATTTTAGCCAATACAACTAAATAAAAAAACCATGGCACCTAAAAAAATTCAAACAATCTTCAAGATCTTTGTGAAACTAATTGTTTTCGCAAGTATTTTCAAAACCGCTACACTCTTTTTGAGTAGTTCGATCTCACAACCGGAAAAAACATTTATATATGGATGTTGGCTAGTCGGATTCATTCTCTGTTTTGTATTTGCATTATACGCATCGACATTTTCCAAACGATTCGGAGGCCACGCCTTTGTTTTGGCGGTATATCTCATTTCGTTCGGGGAAAATGTTATGTTTATTGCTAAATATAAAGCTAATGAACAAATAACACATGAATTTCTCGCTTGGACGATTCTATGTGCATGTGTAACAGTAATCTGTCTCCATTATTTTTTTCCAATTATTAATTGGCTAAAATTGAAACAAAGAAACAATTCTGAAGAGCAATTCGCTTGAACAGTACAATTTTGACCTTACGGCTGTATTCATCTATGATGAGTACAGCTTTTTATTTACTCACTTTTACTATAAAGAGTAAAAAATCGACTCGTATTTATGAAAAATACATTTTTCGATAGACCATATGTAGCAGCGACTGTCGTTCTCGGTCTCGCATTCATCATAGCCTTTATTGCTCTTGGCGCTTCTGTCCGACAACTTCGCAGTACGGAAAACACTATTTCAGTTACGGGTTCTGCAAAAGAACGCGTCAGCTCAGATATTGGTAAATTTGTCGGTTCATGGTCACGCCAGACAACAAAAGGTTCTATTGCAGCTGGATACACTGATCTTGCTGGCGATTTATCTAAAATTAAGGCGTATCTCAAGACTGCAGGCGCGACTGACGAAGAAATTATCGTTGAACCATCTACTAGTTATACAGAATATGACTATGATGAACGTGGAAACAGGGTAATGAGCTCCGAACGTGTCGTTTTGCGCCAAAGTGTCTCAGTTACATCGTCAGATCTTCCAAAAATCAAGAAAATGGCCGATGAAGCTTCTGAAATCGTCAAAAAGGGAGTTTTCTTCGAGCCACAACCTGCGCAGTATCTCTATTCAAGCGAAAAACTTTCAACAATCCGCGTTACCCTTATGAGTAAAGCGATCATTGATGCCAAGAATCGCGCTGATGCTATTGCTGAAGCGACTGGTGCCAACGTCAAGAAGCTTGCTACTGCATCATCTGGTGTTGTACAGCTCCTCCGCCCGGACTCAGTAGACGTTGAAGACTATGGCTCATATGACACATCGACCATAGAGAAAGATGTCATGATCACGGTACGAGCGAATTTTGAGCTTCGGTAGTCTATGAAAGTACCCTGTATACTCAGAAGTTCTATTTATAAAACCCTGTAACCACAGGGTTTTATATTTGACTGATGAAGTCCTATACCGTAGAATCAGCCGAAACCAATTAAACTAAAGCGCTTTGAAAACAAAAACTAAACCTACGAAAGAAGAAATTATTGCTGCCTTTGATCACAATAATGTCGCAAATCCCAATGCTGGACCATTTGGCATACCAATCCCACTTGAACTTGCCGACTATGTGTTGCTGTCGGCTCCCTGGGAAGTAACCGTCTCGTCTGGTCATGGTACTCTCAATGGCCCGAAAAGAATTCTTGAAGGTTCAATGCAAGTTGACCTTGGGAGCTCTGATGTTTGGAAGAAGGGAATTGCCGCAATTCCGGTATCTAAATCTCTTATGCTCCAAAACAAAATGACATCCGCAAAAATGCGGTTACATTTGAAAAATACCTTTGGGGAAAAAACCACAAAAGACAGAATTAAAGCAATCGATTCTGGTTGTGAAAGAATGGTTTACTACATTGAAAATATTGCAACAAAGTATCTTGCAATGGGTAAGACTGTGATTCTTCTTGGTGGGGATCATAGTACACCTCTCGGTCTGATGCGTGCATACAAGAAAAAGTATAAAGGTGAAGTAATTACGGTGCTGCATATTGATGCACACTTTGATCTTCGTAAAGCTTACCTTGGAGCAAAGTACTCACATGCTTCGATTATGCGAAACATGCTCGAAAGCAGTAGAAACTTCAAGCTTGTCAGTGTCGGTATTCGCGATTATGGTGATGATGAGGTTACATATGCTGTACAAAACAAAGACAGGGTAACAACATTCTATGACAAGCGAGATATCTTTGAGGCGAAAGCTAGAGGAACAAGATGGAACGATATTGTTAAAAGAATCGTTGCTGCGTGCGACGATCTTGTGTACTTGTCATTTGATGTTGATGGTATGGAAAGACAGTATTGTCCTGCTACCGGTACTCCAGTACCTGGAGGATTAAGTTCTAATGAAGTCGCCAGCATTGTTTCGGCGGTTGCAAAGGAAAAGACTATTGTCGGTTTTGATATAAATGAAACCGGTGATGGGGAATGGGACGGTTTTGTTAGTGCAAAACTACTCTATCATTTCATAGATGAAACTGACAAAAGTAAAAAGAATTTCAGGGGTTGATACAATCAAGGCTTCCGCAAGGGAGCTTTTTATTTTGACTAAAATCCCACTTTATGCGAGTATTGGCCCAATCGGACGACGCGGTCCTTCATAATTTCATACTAAAAACCAAAGACACATGCTTACTAAAAAGATTCGCAAATTACCGCTCGCACTGCGAGCGAAGATTTTCCCTGAGGGAAGAAACTATGTACCAAGTTTAAAAACTCCTGTATCAAATTTCCTAGTACACACAAAACGTCACTGTAATGGCGGTAGAACTGTTGATGCGGGATTATGGTTAAAGAAACACTGTGATAAAGGAGGAAAAATTTTCTTCGCTATGGCAGGTGCAGGTTCTTCCTTTGAAATCGGAGTTAGTTTATCTGAAATGATTCGTGCTGGAAAAATTGGGGCAATTTCAGTTACCGGAGCAAATCTTGAGGAAAGTTTGTATCGATATCTTTCCAACAAAGATTATGCATACATTCCACACTACGATGAATTAACACGACAAGAAGAAAAGACTTTTGATCGAGTTGGGCTTCGCAGGATTACGACGACCTTTCTTCCGGAAGAAGAAACAGTTAGAAAAGTGCTTAATCATTTTTTAAAACTATGGCGTGAAGCAGAAAAGACTGGTAAGTATTTGCTGTGGCACGAATACTTCTTTGAACTTTTTAGAAGGAAATTAGTTAAGCCAGGAAGACCTGAAGATGTTAAGAATTGTTGGCTGTATCAAGCATGGTTGCATAATATTCCTATTTTTGTACCAGGCGTAGAAGATTCGACAATGGGAAATATCTTTGGTTACTTTTCTTATGATGGAGTCCATCCATTCCTAAAAAAATACAAACAAAAGAATCCTATTAGTGTTAACGTTATAGGTCACTCGTTCCGATATATGCACCGGCTCGCAGAGTGGTATATGGATAACACTAAAAAGAAGGGTTTAGCATTTTTGGAATTAGGCGGAGGCATCTCTGGCGATTTTCCGATCTGTGTCGTTCCTCATCTCAAGAAAGATTATCTTGATGGACATTCAATTAAAATTCAGGAAAAATTAATCAGAGCATGGTCAGGATTTATTGCGATTTGTTCCTCGCCAATGAGTTACGGTTCGTACTCGGGTGCAGGTTACAAAGAGAAAATAACCTGGAGCAAATTCGAAATAGATGCATTTGGTTGTGTCATTCACGGTGATTATACCGCGCACGCACCAGACATATTTGCTCTTGTGTTGGGTAAATAAAATTGAGAACAAAGTTCAAAAAACCTCCGGTTTTATCCGGAGGTTTTTTAATTGCACATTTTATTTTACGGCACAATAGAAATTTGGAGCTATCTCGCGTACTCAGTAATCCTATTTTCTCGAATCAACACGACTCGGATTTCACCAGGATACTTGAGGTCAGCTTCGATTTTCTTTGCGATATCACGTGCGAGATCTTTGGCTTGGATATCGTTGATTGCAGCAGGGGAGACAAAGACTCGGATTTCGCGACCGGCAGAGAGTGCGTATGTTTTCTCAATACCTTCAAAACTATTTGCGACAGCTTCGAGATCTTGCAAACGCTTGAGGTAGTTTTCGACAGTGTCGCGACGAGCACCAGGGCGTCCACCGGAAATCATGTCAGCAGTCTGAACGATAACAGCTTCGATCGAAGCGTGCGGATAGTCATCGTGGTGAGACTTCATTGCATCGATGACGCGTGGATCAGCACCGAACTTCTGCAAGATACGAATACCGATTTCGATATGCGTTCCTTGAACTTCATGATCAAGCGCTTTACCAATGTCGTGAACGAGTGCGCCAGCTTTCGCGATTTGTACATCAGCACCAAGTTCTTCAGCAAGCATTCCGGCAACGTGCGACATTTCGATCGAGTGCTGCAAAACATTTTGTCCGTAACTAGTTCGGAAGTAGAGACGACCGACAATAGCAACGAGACGAGGATCAAAGTTAAAAATGCCACATTCGTATACCGCTTGTTCACCTTTTTCTTTGATGATCTTATTGATATCTGCTTGAGCTTTTTCAACGAGCTCTTCGATCTTGGCTGGTTGAATGCGTCCGTCCATAATCAAATTTTCGAGCGCAACGCGAGCAACCTGTCGGCGAACCGGATCATGTGCTGAGATAACGATTGTACCCGGAGTATCATCAACGATGAGTTCAACACCAGCTGACTTTTCAAATGCACGAATGTTGCGACCTTCTTTACCGATAATTTTTCCTTTGATATCTTCTGATGGAATCGTAACGGATGTCGTCATGAGTTCGGCGGCAACAGAACCGGAGAAGCGCTGGATGACTGTAGCAAGAATATCTTTTGCACGTCGCTCAAGTTTTTCCGTACTATCTGATTCAAGTTTCTGCATGCGGATGAGTAAATCTTCAGCAGAACGATCTTCTATTCTCTTGATGAGTTCAGCGCGGGCTTCATCCATCGAGAGGCGAGCGACTGAAGCAAGTTTCTCAACTTCTTCTGCAAGCATCGCTTCGGCTTTCGCTTTAATCTGTTTTATTTCCTCGGCACGCTCTTTCATCATCTCAGACTCTTTGTCGATTTCTACCTGACGAGAGTCGAGCAATTCTTCTTTCTTAATTAAACGATCTTCTTTCTTTTTTTCTTCTGCATCCTTTTCGATTTCTCGAGCGCGCATTTCTTCTTCTTTGTCGTCAGCTTTTTTCTTGGCTTCATCAACAATTCGGGTGGCTTCTTCTTTGGCCGAGAGGAGTAAGTGTTTGATCTCGAGATCAACAGATCCTTTTTTACCGAGTGAAATGATAAGGCGAAGATAGTAGCCGACTGCAACTCCCACGACTACCGCGGCGAGTATGTATACTGCTATGTTCATATATTTTTATAGTCCTGAATACACCAAAGCCTCATCACGCTTGCGCGGGACGAGGAGAGTATCAAATTGTTGAGAGTTGATGACGTCGGACATGGGGGAATTCTGGGACAAATTACTTTAAATTACCAAACTAAAAATACCACGGAAAAAGCCGGTCGGCAAACAAGTAAAAAACACCCCACGGAAGGCGGGGTGTTTTAGGAGAGAAATGACTAGCGCTTCTTATCTTTAAGCACTTCATCAATAATGCCGTATTTTTTAGCATCCTCAGCTGACATAAAGTAGTCGCGCTCAACATCTTTTTCAATCTGAGAAACTTTCTGGCCGGTGTTTTTGGCCATAATCTCATTGAGACGAGCACGGATCTTGAGGATCTGACGAGCAGTGATTTCAATGTCCGTAGCCTGACCTTCAGCACCACCGTGCGGCTGGTGAATCATGACTTCAGAGTTGGGTAGCGCGAAACGCTTTCCCTTTGCACCACCAGAGAGGAGGAATGAGCCCATCGACGCAGCCATACCAACGCAGATCGTTGAAACGTCCGGTTTGATGTGTTGCATTGTGTCGTAGATCGCAAGACCGGCAGTCACAGAACCGCCAGGGGAGTTGATGTAGAGCTTGATGTCCTTCTTCGGATCTTCATTCTCGAGGAAAAGAAGCTGAGCAATGACGATATTTGCTGTATGGTCATCGATAACACCAGCGAGGAAAATGATGCGATCACGAAGCAATCGAGAGTAAATATCGTATGCGCGCTCGCCGAGACTCGATTTTTCTATAACTGTAGGAATGAGTATGGACATAAAGTTGTATATATTACTTATAAATTAAGCCTTATTTTTGACCGCTTGTAAACTTGGCAGATTGGTCAGAAAGAGCAGAATAAGTATAGCAGAGCATACATTGTCGGTATAGCCCTCGCTTTAGCACTAGAATAAGCATAAAAATGAGAACTTTAATCAAGATCGCCATCGGAGCTGCTGCTGTATTTGCCCTTGCTTTCGTTGTAACTCCAAATAAAGCATCAGCTTCGTCGTATTACAATAACTGTGGACGAACAACTTGCTATACATCTACGTATACATCGTGTTCAACAAATTGCTACCCACGTCCTTACTATGCGCCTACATATAGCACGTACACAAGCTGCACATGTTACACGTCAGTAAATACTGGCTACTACCAAACACCTACTCAGTCGACAGGCTATAGCTATAGTAATAACTACAATTACAACAGCAATTACGGCTACAGCAATAATTATTCGTACAATACCAACTATGGTTATACGAATAATTACGGATACAACAATAATTATGGTTACAACAGTAACTACAATTACAACAACAATTACGCCTACAATAGCAACTATGGTTACGGTTACAACTACGGCTCATACTGGTACTAGTCTGTAAAATAGCTTGTCAAATATAGATATTATAAAGCAGCACGGTCTATTGACAATGCTGCTTTATTTTGATATAATGTAGGTAATTCACTAGTAAATCTCACAATTAAATCCTATATAGATGAAAAAGACTCAAATCTTCTACTACTTAGTGCTTGCTATTGCCGCACTTTCGTTTACAAGCTGTTGCACAACAGGTTACACATATACGCGATATGGCGTTGCGACTCCGGTTGTAACGTACGCTGATCCCTGCGCCCCTGCTTACTATGACGATTACAGTTCAGGTTTAACCTACCGCTCACGTTTGTCATACAATTCATCGGGTTACAACGGATACTATGATTATGGTACCGGCACACAGTGTTCAAGCAGTCCTTGCTACAATACTGGCCACTATCATGATTACAATCCAAATGGTTACCATGGGCCCCGTCAAACAGTTGGAAGTAATACTCCAGATGTAGTAAACGGACAGCGTCCAAATGTTCAGAAACAAAGTGTTTCTCAGAAATCTAGTAGCCATAAATTTGAGAAAAACACGGTTAACAAAAAAAGAACTACTACCGAAAAAGCAAAAGCTAAAAAGTATGAGTTCAAACGTAAAAGAACACAGTAAAGAGTACTCAGTACTAAAATCAAAATCCCGGCTTCAAAGAAGTCGGGATTTTTTGCGTCTGGTGTTTTATACGCGAGTAATTTTACTTTACACTCTTCTCAAGAAATTCGAACACTGCTTCGTTTGTCATGACTTGTTCGACATAAGCTATTGCACGATTCTTGTCAGCACCTGGATACTGAGCAATGAGTTTATCAGCTTCTGCTGTGATTGCTTCTTCAGTTGGTGAAAGATTTTCATTCTTGCCGATCGAGTAGAGAGCTAGTTCGATGACTGCACGTTTCTCGGCATCGCCGTGGAAATCTTTGCGAACATCATCTTCTGTCTTGTTGATGTGTTTTGAATAATCGTCAAAAGTCATTCCAGCGCGCTCAATCGTTTCGCGAAGCTGCATAATCATTTTGTCGAGTTCAGATTGAACAAGAACTTCTGGAACATCAACTTTTGTTTCAGCCGCAATGCGTTCAATAATCTTTGAACGATTTTTATTTTTATTCTCAACTTGTTTTTCAACTTTGAGATTTTCGCGGAGTTTTGTTTTGAAATCTTCTACAGTCTCAAATGCACCAAGTGATTTTACGAATTCATCAGTGAGTTCTGGAAGATCTTCGTCTTTGATCAAGTTGTGATCGTGTGCTTCATGTGGAATATTTTCTTCGTGCATTTTTTGGTGAGCACGCATCTTCTGAATGTCGATGATCGCTTTATTGAAATCCTCATCAGTGACCTCTTCGCTACTGACCTCCCATTCTTCCTTCGTGATCTTTTTGTAATCAGGAAGAGTGACTTCAGGAACGACTGCAGTCTTTACCGTAAACTCAAGCGCATTGCCGCGAGCGAGTTTTGTAATTGAAACTTCAGGGCGACCGATGACAGGAATTTTTTCTTCAGCGACAGTTTTTGGATAAAGTTCTGACGCAATGAGTTCAGCGATTTTCTCAAGGACCATCATTTCAGGAAGACTCTTTTTGAGAACTTCAATCGGTGCTTTACCTTTGCGAAAACCATCGAGCTCAACGTCGCGACCCAAAAATTCGAGAGCCTCAGTTTCTCGGACGATCCATGTTTCCGCCGGTACTTCGAACATCATTTCTATGATTGATTTATCTAATTTATTGGTTTTCTTTAACATATGTTTTTACTTAACTTTCGGAGCGTAGTCTTTTTGGTAGCGTTCTGCGCATTCATCAATAATCTTTTTTGCTTCATCGACACCAAAGAATCCTTCAACTTTACATGTACCAGGCTTTTTCAAATCTTTGTAGTGTTCCCAGTAGTATGTTGTTTCTTTGATAAAGTGTTCGCCGAGTTGAGTGAAGTCAGTGATGTGATCCATTCGCTTGTCGCCAGAAAGTACAGCAATGATCTTGTCGTCTGTTTCGCCGCCGTCATTAAACTTCATAACGCCGATAACGCGAGCTTCAACAACAGAACCCGGAACGAGCCATTCAGTGACACCGATGATTTCTACATCGAGTGGATCACCATCAAGATCCCATGTTTGAGGAATCGCACCATAGGTAAATGGATACGACATAGATGAGTAACCAACGCGATCAAGTTTGAGAACACCAGCTTCTGTGATGATCTCATATTTGTTGATCGAACCTTTTGAAACTTCAATGATCGAGTTGATGATCGCTTCGTCTTTCTTTTCAAACGCAGGAAGAACATGAATCAAGTTGAGCATGTACTTCGATGGTTCGTGATTTATATTTGCCATAGAATTTTTTGATTATTTTTTAAGCAATATTTAAGGATGAGGTCTGGAGATAGTATGCTACGCATCCTTCTCCATCGGTTCGTCATCTTCAGAGATTTCTTTTGTCGCAACAACTTCTGTTGTGCCATCATCAACGATTCCGTCTTCAGTAATTTCTTCTACTTCTTCGCCGCCCATATCAACGCCTTCGTTGTATGTGTTCTTGAGATCTTTGAGAGATGTGAAACCTGCATCTTCATCAACTGTTTCACCATCACTTGATGTAACTGATTCAGCAGTGATTCCTTTGATATCGATTCTCCAGCCAGTGAGCTTTGCAGCAAGACGAACATTTTGTCCGCCTTTACCAATTGCGAGAGAAAGTTGATCGTCAGCAACTTCAACAAAAGCTTTGTGCTCTGCTTCGTTAACTTCGATATTAATTACTTTCGCTGGTGAAAGAGAATTTGAAACATATGTTGAAGGATCTTCGCTCCATTCAATGATGTCTACCTTCTCGCCGCCGAGTTCGTTGGTAACTGTCGTTACACGTACACCACGACCGCCGACACATGAACCAACTGGATCAACGTGATCGTCAGTTGAAAACACTGCCATCTTTGAGCGAGAACCCGGTTCACGAGCAATAGACTTAACTTCTACAACGTTATTTGCGATTTCAGGGACTTCAAGTTCGAACAATTTCTTGAGGAACATAGGGTGAGTGCGAGAAAGCTTGAGTGAAACACCTCGAGCGCCTTCGTCCACAGCATAGAGGTATGCGCGGATACGTTCGCCACGGCGGAAGTTTTCACCTGAGATCTGCTCCTGAGGAGGCAAAATACCAATTGCACGGTTGAAATCAACAATAACTGTGCCAGATTCGATTTTTTGGATGATTCCAGAGATAATTTCGCCTTCTTTGTCACCATATTCGTCGACAAGTGAGCTTCTTTCAGCTTCACGGATACGCTGCATGATGACTTGTTTAGCTGTTTGGGCAGCAATACGGCCGAAATCTTCTTTAGTTTCAAGGGGAAATACGATTTCATCGTTAACTTCAGCATTACCCTTGATCATACGGGCGTCAGTGAGGAGAATGTGTTTTTCTGAATTAAAGCGCTCACGCTCTTCGCCTTCCGGAGTTTCTGATTCTTCATCCTTTGGCATCCACACCAAAGAGTCGTCAACAACAATTTTTACTTGTGAAAAGCTAATTTCTCCCGTTTCCAGGTCGAAATTTGCACGAATTATCTGCCAGCGCTTACCGAAATCCTTCTTGTAAGCTGCTGCAAGGGCCTGCTCAATGGCCTCAATGATCTTTTCCTTTGGTATGCGGCGCTCCTCTTCGAGCTGATCGAGTGCCGATTTCAATACTTTCATATCTAACATATATTTATTATTGTTATTTAATTTGTAAAAAGACCCGGCTTTCGGCCGAGACTCATGCGGTCATTATATATAAATAGAGTATGCAAAGTCAACTATATTATTGACGGATAAATAATTATGTTATATATTCATAAAAAAGACGAAGATATGACACAAATAGAGCTTGAAGACCCTGAAAATAACGTGGCTACACAAGAAGAACTCCATAGAGAAGAACTTCTTGTAGCAGCAACAAAGCTGGCAAATCGTTGGAATCGTGAAAACCGTATACTCAATAGCCTCAATACACACATACTTACTCGATATCACGACAAAACGCAGCAGCGAATCGATGCAAAAATAGACCATTTGGTCGATTTTTACCGAAAAAACCGCGTTTCCCCCGGCAAGAGTCCCGTGCTCCACGCAATCCTGTCCTTTATGGCAGTATACGGAGATCAATTTCCAAGAGACGCCAATGTGTATAAAGCATGGCAATACGGAAAGTATCTGTATGAAATCTACAACATAAAACACCACAGCCGGATAGAATTAAAACGTGACGGCATTATCCTCCTTTCATTTACCTGAAAGGGGATTTTTTATTTAAAATAAGAATTTTCTCCTATGAGACATTTGTCTTTTATGAGTAATCCACATGTCCTTTATTGTCTTTAATATGCAAGAGGTAGTAATATAGATAGTAATCATATGGCACCTGAAATAACACAGCAACAAAACAAACCAAGTCGTAAAGGATTTTTTGTATTGATCGCAATTATTGCTGTTGTTGTTTTTGCTGCATATGCACTCACTAGAAAACAGTCGGGCAATGTCCCAGTAGAAATGACAGAATCAGAACGCGAAGCACTCGCTTCACAGTTCAATGACGTTCCCCAAAAAGAAATGACAAAGCAGGACAGAGATGCTCTGGTCAAGGTGTATGGATCAACAAAAGCTACAACTCTTTCAGAAGCTGAACGAAAGCAATTAGCAGAACAGTTCAACAACTAGTATGAAAATGCTTCGATACATAGCAATTGCAGCCTCATTTACACTCGCTGCTTTTTCTTTTGCTAGTACAGCGTCTGCTGCGGGAAACGTAACCGGTTTTGCCTGGAGTGACTCAGCAGGTTGGATAAGTATGAGTTGTAATAATTCTGCACTTACCGACGGTAACAGCATGCCGAATACATGCAGCACCGTTGATTATGGCGTAACCCTCGATCCGGTAACTGGTGCTATGACTGGTTATGCTTGGTCAACAAACCTCGGATGGCTCAATTTTAATTCAGGTGGCGTAGTTCCATCATATAGCGCAAACCGTATTGGTGGAGCAAGAGTTACTGGTGTTACTACACCTGGCCTTCGACCAACAGTCGGCTGGGCTCGTTTCTGTTCAAATTTCAATCAATCAATAATGCCTGACAACTGTACTGGTGGAAATACAATCACAGATTGGAACGGCGCATGGTTCGGATGGGTGTCGATGTCAGGCGACGGCCGTGATGGCAACCCAGAATACGGTGTTAAGTATGACAATGTCACTGGTGCTTTCGACGGTTTTGCCTGGGGTGGAACAATCGAGGGTCATGATGGCTCAGAGGTTGCCGGCTGGATAAGTTTCAAAGGTGTCTATGCAAGTAAAAATCCAGTAGCATATGTGCCTATAGTTAAACTTGTCGCTATACCACCTCAGGTTTCTCAAAATGGTGATACAAGCATTAAATATTCTTGGGTAAATGCTGACTCAGATCCAAATCATCAAATAGTTTCATGTTCTGCATTTACTGACCAGGGTCCTCAGACCAACTGGAATGCTGGCGCTATTACTTCGGCGAACCTACCAATGGCAGCGGATCAAACTAAATACAACATTTGGGTTCCAGGGTCACCAACATTTTATTACTTAGATTGTAAAGATCGCGCAGGCAACCACGCCGGTGATCCACTCAACAGTCCGATGGTGGGTTGTGATACATCAACACCAACAACTACCGCAAACACTTGTCCGCGTACACGTGTCGATATTCTCAATTCATCTGGAATTCTTACGATGACGATAAAAGATGATACATCTTCTGCGCCACTCAGTACTGCAGATGTGACAGTTAACCTCGGCGATACTGTCTCACTTAGCTGGAAGAGTGCATCGCCAATTTCAAACTGTACTGGCTACTCCAACCTCGGTGTTGCTAACTGGAAACTTGCATCTGATGGTGGTACACCAAAGGCCCCAATTTCAAATACAATAGAATCTGGTGTACAGGTTGCACCAGCGGCAACCAGATACTACATGACTTGTGTTATCAATGGAAGACTTGAAATATCAAACACGGTTACGGCTATTGTTAAAAATGATTCATCTTCAGGCCTCACACTCCTTGGTCGCGCAAATGGTTCAGGCACTGGTTGGACAGGCGTTGTTCAGGTTGATCCAGGTCAAACAGTCGACCTTCAGTGGGCTTCAACAAATACAGATACCTGGTCAAACTGTTTCGCAGTGCCAGGCACATCGCCAGCAGCATCAAACTGGGCAGCAAACCAAATTAAGCTACCTATTACTTCAGCAAACGGCTATACGACAACTGAACTTGGTATCCAGGTTCCAGTCGATCCATCTATATATAGAATTAGTTGTGAGTCTGCGTCCGGACGACAGGAATCAAACGATGTCATTGTGAACGTTAATCGAGTTCCTGTTGAATCAATTAACCTTGAAATCAAACTCGACGGCGATTCTGATGCTACGTATTCTCAAGCAGTAAATGTGCCAAATACACCAGTGGTTACAAATGTAACATTGCGATGGTCATCAAGTTCACAAATTCAACCTGGTTCATGTAGTGGTACATCGTCACCTTCTGCTACTCCAGAGTATTGGTTGCGACCAAATCTCAGTAACCCAACTGGCACTGAATCAAACATTAACTTGTTGAGAACAGTTGGCTTACAAACTACATATACGATCAGTTGTACAACAACTTCAAACGTACCAGTTTCAGCGAGCGCCTATGCAAATCCATACGATATAGCAACAGCAACTCCAGTGCTGACACTTAGCGGCCCAAATTGTGTAAAAAATTCCGGTATTAATGCAGAGCTTGTATGGAAAATAACTAATCTCAATCGCGGAACAATTACTTTCTGGAATGACGGGGGTCAATCAAACTGGGATGGCACGCAGTCACCGTTGCAGGGTGTAACTGAAGATGAAGGAAGCGTATTTGTGAATGTTACAAATCCATCTGTGACAAACTTCGAACTTCGATACACACATGGTACAACAGGAACAAATTATGTCGTCAGACATCCAATCACACTTGACCTGGATTGTCGAAGTTGGTTCTTCCAATTCTTTGAAAGATAATTATCCACATTATGATTCAAAACACTTGGTATACTTAACAAAGTCAAATATTTATTAAAATTTATTAACAATTATTACAAAAGAGAGTTTATGAAAAACATATTATCAAAATCAATTAAAGCCGTCTTCCTTGCAGTAGTGTTTGGCGCAATGTCTGTATATGCTGCACCTGGATTTGTTGGTCCATCACAAACACCAGCAACATACAATGCTCCGCTTCCTATTAACGTTAGTTTGGACAATCAGTTTAAACAAGGCGGCGTTGGTATGAGTAGTTTGCTTATTGGTCCAGGATCAACACTCCCTGGTGCAACAAATGCAAGCATTCTCGGTAAGCTCGGAATCGGTCCGGGTCTCAGCTTTGCAACAATACCGACAAATGGTATCTCAGCTGTCGGTACAATCTCTTCAGCTCGAGGATTTTGGACTCTCTCAAATGTTTCTGTTGGTTTGGCCGCACTCTCTCCAGCGGCCGTCGCAGCAGCAGGAGCAACTGGTTCCGTGATTGCTGATAAATTCTGTTTCTCAACAGGTGTTTGTACAACGACTTGGGGTGGTGGAACAACAGGTGGAACAACGCTTCCAAACGGACTAACCTCACAAACGCTTCGTTACTCCGCAAACAATACTCTCTCTGCTAGCAGTATTATCGTTAACGATGGCACAAATGCTGGTGTCAACGGACAACTCATTTTAAATCTCACAGGTTCAGGAACTGACAACTTGATCTTGAATGCTGGTCCCGGAGCAGTTCGTAGCTCAATCGTTACCAATAAAAATCTTTTGCATTTTTGGAGTACAAACGGCCACAGTGCTGATATCGTCGTTAGAGATGTCTACGCACAAGGACTCATGAACACTACACTTAGTCAGGTGTGTGCAGACACTGTCGGCAAGCTCATCCTCTGCGCAGGCGCGCCAGCAGGTAACCCTATGGTTTCAATCTCAGTTTCAACTCCTGTTATTGCTACATCCGAACAAACAAACTTCGGAACGCAAGCAGTTACAGTTTCTTGGTCAACACAAGGTATGACTGGCGGTACATGTACTGCTGATTCACGCTACGGATCAACTGGCGGTGTTGTTGAACCAACAGGCTGGAGCGGTTCAGTTGCAGCTGGTGGTGGTAGCCAAAGTGCAAACGTCAATGAATTCGGAACAACATTCTTCCTCATAAGCTGTACAACTTCAACAGGTCAAACAGTCACAGCTAATGCTTCTGTAAATGTTACCGGCTACAGGACATTTACTGGTAACAACACTTTCACAGTTCCAAACAAGGTTACGACTATAGGAATCAAAGCTGCTGGATCAGGTGGATCAGGCGCAACAGCAACGCAGTGGGACGGTACAAGTATGAGAATGATTGCAAACGGTACAGCTGGACAAAATACGGTTATCGACTGGACGGGTGGAACAAGTCTCGACTTTACAGTCGAAGGCGGCGGTGCAGCTACAGCATGTACAGCAGGTACACTTGCCTGCCGAATCGGTATCGACAATGTTGACGGTGCAGACGGCAATAGCTTTGCTACCAACCTCAACAATGCAGGTGAGTTACGATCAGGTGTTAGTGGTACATCGTATGCTTCATCTGCCCTCGGACTCTCTCCATATGGTAATGGTGGATCAGGCGCATTTAGTGGCGGTGCAGGCGCAACTATCAGTACTACAAAAGCAGTTTCTCCAGGCTACCAGTTCAATGTAACTGTTCGCCCAGGTGGTGTACCAGGTAACGGCAACATGGGTAACCAAGGTAACTCAGGTGTCGTACGCTTCGAGTGGTAAAACATTCCTAATGTAATACTCTTTAAAAAACACTCCCAGAAGGGAGTGTTTTTTGATGCTGTGATACAATTATCGTTATGAAAGATTCAAAATTTGCAGCAGGCATGATGACGCTCATTGTCATTGCACTCGTTAGTTTTTTCTCTTGGTACATACCGCACTACTCAATGCATTCGCTCAAAGCGACAGTGGCTTGCAATGACATCTACAAAGAAAAAGCACCAGGATATTTCGGAGCTGACGGAACTAATCGTTACATTTTCAACCAAGAAATGAACACTTGCTTACTTCTCAACACAGTTGCCGATGAAGTTACTGGAGAAAATCGCTTCATTATCGTTGATATGATTCACGACGATATTACTTTCTACTACGATCTTCCCAAAGGTGAAACAAAAGATGCGAATCTCGGTTTAACCAAAGACGAAGCAGTAGAGAAAGTTCGCAGTTTTGGTTTCATAGTTTTTTAATATAATTTTATTATTCTTGCATACTTACTAAATCTTAAACTCATAAAAAATTCATGAACACTATATACATCATCGGCAACTGGAAGGAGTATCCTGAAACACTCAAAGATGCAGCGAAACTTTCTTCGGCAATTGGGAAAATAGCGGTTAAGAAGGGAATCACTGCAGTTGTCTGTCCGCCATTTCCATTTCTGCAGACTGTTGGCGCTGGAATCAAAAAAGGGAAGTACATTCTCGGTGCGCAGGATCTTTCTCCGATGATGATTGGAGCGTATACAGGTGAAGTTTCTCCAAAAGCACTTGTCTCACTCGGTGTTAAATATGCAATCATCGGGCACTCAGAGCGTAGAACGCTTGGCGAAGATAATGATGTTGTTTTGATGAAATTGAAAGCGGCACACGCAGCCGGTGTTCGTCCAATCCTTTGTGTTGGTGAACATGACCGAAAAGATACAGAACACTCTCATGCTGATGTTCGTGATCAACTCATTATTCTCGAACAGCTTTCAAAAAAAGAATTAGCAAATACTATTATTGCGTACGAACCGCTTTGGGCAATCGGCGCAAAAGTTGCCGCAACTCCCGAAGACGCTCGCGAAATGCGCATTTACATTCAGAAGGTAATCGCTGACATGGTTGATGAAAAAGCCCTCAAAAATATAGCTATTCTCTATGGAGGATCAGTGACTGCAAAGAACGCCAAGGAATTTATTTCTGTTGGAGGCATGCACGGCTTACTCGTCGGGCGCGCTAGTCTCGAAGCAAAATCGTTCGTCTCTATAATTAGTTCACTCGCTTAATATTTCTTAAATAATTTCTTTATTGCAAAAATTATGAACTTAAAATCCGTCTCAGAAATCGAACACATCGAAGGTAGGCGCATTATCTTGCGAAGCGATTTGAACGAGCCGATAGAGAACGGTGTTGTGCGTGATACATATCGCATCTTGCGAGCGCTGCCGACGATCCAGTTTCTAACAT
>JAGOOL010000007.1 GCA_017992485.1 Minisyncoccota bacterium | reverse complement strand
CGTAAACCGCGAGTGGGCGTAGTGCCAGTGCCAATGATGCGCGGAGCGCGTTCACCTTTTATGTGTTCGGCAACAGCAACGCGAGTTGCGTATGTGCCGACATCAATTCCGACGGTAATGTTTCTGATCATGTGTAAAGATGCGGCAAGGGAACTGTACTCAATTTTTATAAACGTACACTGGATAAACAGAATAAAACTGACGTTTAAGAAAAACGGCGCAAGTATACTTTTTCCGCTCGCTCCATTCTACTACCATGTTCGTATCCTTTCAAATGCAGCATTCCGTGTATAACTATGAAAACATTGTATTTTTTCTCAGTCATGCCAAATTCGGCGGCTTTTTTTGCCACAATTTTTGGACATAAAATAATTTCACCACTCGTTTTAGTTAGTGGAAAAGACAGGATGTCGGTTGCGTAGTCTTTCTGTCGATACGCGATATTAAATTTTTTGGCTTTGGTGGGATTGAGGTAAGCGATAGAGAGTTCATACTTTTTACCCAAAATAGCGTTTTTGAGATCGAGAAAAGGCAAGCGGGGAAGCTTGCCTTTTGTTTCATTCGTAATTGAGAGAGTCTCGTCCTTCATAGGAGTGGTGCTGACCAAATTATTGGACTTTACCGAGCTTCTTGAGACGATCGTATTCGGCCTTGCGCTTGAGTTTGCGGAGAGCATTGTTTTTGACGACAAGCTTTGACGGCGCACGTTCTGCGTAGCGGCTACCTTTCACTTTCTGGATGATATGAGTATCCATGATTTTACGTGAAAAACGGCGCAAGAGACTTACGTTATTTTCGTTGTTATTTTTCTTGACTTCAACTTGGTAAGCTGACATGCCATAAAAGATAGCACGGAATTCACAGCTAGGCAAGAGCGAGCGCGAGTGGGTCCTACTGGGGCGCTAGTTGCCAATCCACAGTTTGGTTATAAGGGTGAAAAGGAGTAGGCTTTGTAGTAAGTCACTTAGTTCATCCCTAAATCTATACAGTATGAAAACAAAATCTACTCTCTCAATCATGGAAAATGATACCTTCCGCCGATTTCTGGTTTGGGTACAAAATTCATGGACCTTCTTCATTTCAGGAGTTGCAATTGCCATTCTGATAGCTATCTACGCCGTGTTTTCTGGACCACAGATCAATTTCTCCACATTTTTCCTCGCTCAACTAGTTCCATACGTCATCTTTGGTGTGTGGGCATTGATTATTATGTTGTCGTGCGCAGTAACGAGTGATAGCGAGGTTGATAACCCGCTACGACGATCATTTGTTGTCTTGTGTATGGCTATTGTCTTCATTGCTCTTGAGGCATTCTCTTTATTCCTTTGTCTTTCATTTTATGAGAACATCGGCGACAAAATGAGTGCATGGTTCTTAGTTTCCGCAGCGTATTGCGTTACGATGTTCTTGCTTGATTATTGGTCAAGGCTAATTGTGAACAAGATTTCGTATTTGTCATTCTAGTGTTTGTTGTGTTTCATGTTGTTGTTTTTAGTAAAACAGGCTCAGTAGGCCTGTTTTTTTAATTTCTGTTCATATCGGTGTCAGTCTCACAGACTACTTGCCGTACTATGGTATGTATGGTATAAAACAGAAAATCACTATTTCAAAAATAGTCACTAAAAAGCACACAATGAGAGATATCCTAGATCCAAACGGATATATACAGCGCGATGTGTATATTTCTAAAGAAGAGTTACTTGCCAAAATCGCAACATTGAAAGCCAAAGGCCCCTTAAATAAAACTGCTGCAATTCTATTTTCCTGTATTTATCAAGAACTGAAGATACCTAAATATCAACTAATGGTTCCCACACGAGAGAGAGTGTTGATAGGAGGACGCATGGTGTTTATTGTGTTGCTGCGCCAGTTGTATAAAGGCAAAAATGCGCGTTTGGGTGGGCCCGTTTCAGCTGCAAAATTACTCGAAACAAATCATAACAAAGCCTGTCATGCAATGAGAATGCATGCAAAAGAGATGGATACATCTCGGATGTATCGTGCCAACCTAGACGCAATCGTGGACCGAGTAATTGAAACCTTATCTAAACAATAAGGTTTTTTTTATTCTACGTCTATCTTGATTGCTTTCGGCAGACTAGATAGTTTTACGAACAATTCTTCATCCGGAATATCTTGTTCGGTTTTTGGCACGATTGGCCAAAGTTCAGGCTCAATTCTTATTTGCATGCGAACATTGATGCGGCCGTGCGGTTCGGTCGCTTCGAAAAAGTCAGGTTTGTGATCGGCGAAAAGTTCCTCTAGTTTTTTTGAAGCTTTTTCAACTGCGGCCGGAAGTCCGGAAAATGATAAGTTGATGAGTCTACGAAATGGCGGATAGCCGAGACTGTTGCGCATGAGGAATTCATTTTCCGCGAATTCTTGAAAGGTGCCACGTCGTGCGCCTTCCAAAATGTCTTCGTGGGTGTATCGCGTTTGAATAACTGTTTTTTTGGAAACTTCAGCGATGCGCATGAGTAGATGCCCGGTTCGCTCTGGTGCGTTATAGAGCGGCATCGCAAACAAGCTATCGAGCGAAGCGATAATGGTGAGATCGACAGTTTCAGGGAGACGATTGAACGCCGCTTCAGTTCCGAGGAGAATATGTTTTTTGCGATCTGCGAATTCTCTGGCGGCAATATCCATATCGACGTCTTTTTGGCGGCCATCGATGCGAACAACAGTATCTCCGAAACCGGCTTCAAATAATTCTTCCTTTACTCTGTCGATACCAACACCGAGTGGAACGAGATTCCAACTGCCGCATTTTGTGCAAACAATATCGGGGCTTTTGTTTTCATTACAACGAGGGCAAAAAAAAGCGCGCTCCGTGTCGGAGAGAAGTGCAAGAGCGTGGCCGCACGTCGGGCAGGTAACACCTTGGCCACAGTCGCGACAAACAGTAGTTGAGGCATAATTTTTTCTAAAGGAAAAAATAAAGATTTGTTCATCGCGATCCAAGCTCTCTTTGATAAGCTTCAAGGCTTTGTCAGAAAGTGAACGAAAGCCGGTTGTGTCTGGTTTTTTAATCGACATATCAATTACATCAGGTGATTTGCCGGGAATGCGAAAGCTTAATTTTTCTACCGAGTGTGCGGTATCGAGTCTGATGCGGCCACTCGTTTTGAGCTCAAGGAGTGAGTCGGAGAAATAGCAGGGCACGCCTGAGACATGCGCAAAGACTTCTGCAGCGATTCGTTTGTCGATTATTGGACGACGACGAGTTTCGTATAGGTTTGATGATTCGTGTTCCACGATAACTGCACCAAGTTTTTGTACCGGAAGTACTGCTGCAAAAAAAGTTCCAACAAGTAAAAGTGGATGCGCAGACTCAGCAGCTTTTTTCACCATGTCACGTTGGTTTTTTTTATTTTCATCACCAGTAAATAGAATGGTGTGTTCGGCGATACCTTTTGAAAGTAAGTCGCGCCACTCTTTGGCTTCTTGGACTGTCGGCAAAATAATTGCGACCGATTCTTTTTTGGCAAAATATTCTCGAATGAGTTTTTTGAAATAAATAACGCGATCAATTTTGGAAGTTTGAATGAGTGTTGGCGTCTCAAATGGAGACACTTTGGCAACAGTCGGTTTGAGATCCTTGAGCGCTGGATCAGAAAAAATCGCCGGTGTGATTGCAGAGAGAACAAGTCCAGGGTGTGACAAATAGTAGCGAGACAGCATTTTGGCAGTTTTAAAAAGTGCACCGCCATGAATTGTCGGGCCAAAAACGTGATCAATCTTTTTGAGTTGAAAAGGTGATTTGCGGATTGAGCTGCGGTCTTCGCCGACATCCTCGACTTTTTCGACAATACCGAGTACTTTGCGTCCACGGATAGAAATCTGGACGGTGTCGCCCTCGGCAATGTCTTTGGCAGTAAAGTAAGAAAGCGAGCCTTTGTCAGGTCCGGCGCCGATCGGGAATATGTGCACTGCTTTCATTTGCGTTGCCATTACTTAAGACTACCATTTTGAGATGAAGACAATCAAAACAGGACAATTATATATAGTGTAAATTTATGCTATAGTACCGTCACAAATATGGGTATTTTCTCAAGAAAAATCGGCATAGATTTGGGCACAGCCAATACATTGGTTTTTTTGCCGGGCAAAGGGATTGTACTTGCTGAGCCTTCTGTTGTCGCTATTTCTGAACAAGACAATAAAATCCTCTCGATCGGTCGTGAAGCCAAAGAAATGATCGGCCGCACTCCTGAATCGATCGTTGCATATCGTCCGCTCAAAGACGGTGTCATTGCCGACTATCGCGTCACAGAAGCAATGCTTCGCTACTTTATCCGCAAAGCGCTCGGTCCATTTTCTTTTTTCAAGCCCGATGTCATGGTTTCTGTTCCGGCGGGTATTACGTCGACAGAGCGACGCGCTGTTGTTGAAGCAACAATTCGTGCTGGTGCGAAAAACGCGTACATTGTCAAAGAGCCGATTCTTGCGGCGATCGGCGCCGGCATTCCTATTTATGAATCACACGGTCACATGATTGTCGACATCGGCGGCGGCACAACCGACGTTGCTGTTATTTCGCTCGGTGGTATCGTTGCGGCGACCTCTGTTAAATGTGCGGGCAATAAAATCGACGCCGCGATCGCTGACTACATCAAAAAAACATTCAACCTTGCGATCGGCGACAAGACTGCGGAAATGGTGAAAGTAAAAATCGGCGCCGCTATTCCACTCGATGAAGAACTCACTGTCACGATCAAAGGTCGTGACTACGTTCAAGGCTTGCCGCGCACTGCATCGATTTCAACAAATGAAATCGTACGCGCAATCGACCCTGAACTTCGACTCATGATTAAAGCGATCAAAGATGTCTTGCAAGAAACGCCACCTGAGCTCGCTGCTGACATTATTGATTCTGGAATCACGATGACTGGAGGAACATCACAGCTCCGCGGTTTTCCTGAACTTGTATATAGAAAGACTGGCGTCAAAGCGCAGCTTGCTGATGAGCCGCTCCTCTGTGTCGCAAAGGGAACGGGTATTGCACTTGAGCACTTGGATACATATAAGAAGAGTATTTTGAGTAAGAGATAGTACAATAGTCACATGGATTCGTATGAAATCATCAACCTTGAAAATATTCCTGAGGAAGCTGTTCTTGATTTTGCTAACCGAATAGCAACACGCGCTGTCGTCCTCAATAAGAATAATTTGGTTGGCATTCTCTATTCTACAAAAATGGATTTCTACCAATTGCCTGGCGGAAAAGTTGAAGTAGGCGAAACGATGGAAGAAGGAGTTATTCGTGAATGTGAAGAAGAAATCGGATGTAATGTTGAAGTTGTTGCTGAAATTGGAAAAACAAAAGAGTACCGTAAATATAACCGCAAAATAAATGATTCGACATGCTTCATCGCAAAAGCGCTTTCTATAAAAGAAGGATATGTGCCAGATGGCGAAGATGAAATTAAATTTGGAATGGTTGTGAAGTGGATGGCTGCAGAGGATATTATAAAAGGCCTAGAATCTTCGCGGCATGATGAACCTGCTTGGGTACAGACATTTCATCGCGATATGTATTTTTTAAAACAAGCGCAGGAATATCTCAAGAAAAATAATATATAAATAGAAAATAATATTTAAATATGGAAATCGAAAAACTTTTTGCCGAACAACTAGCGCACGCCTACATTTTTTATAAAAGTGATCTTTCGACTGTGCTTGCCGAAGTAGAAAAAAAGTCTGGCTTCTGCTTTGGTGGAAACCAGAGTGCAATGCTCTATGAAGTTGAAACATTTGGTATTGAAGACAGTCGTGCAGTTACTGAGCTTGGCAACTTGCAGTCGGAAGGCGAGAGTTACGTTGCAATTGTTGCGCGATCAATTGGTGCCGAGGCGCAGCATGCACTCCTCAAAACAGTAGAGGAGCCGCGTCGTGGCGTGCATTACTTTATATTTGTTGAAAATCCGGAAATGCTTTTGCCGACGCTTCGCTCTCGCGCGATTCTTGTGCAGAAAATGTCTGAAGAGGTAAATACGAGCAAGCATCCTGACTTTCTTTCGATTTCACTTGCTGAGCGTTTTGCCTATATTGAAAAAATTGCCAAGAGTTTAAAGAAAGATGATCCAAATGCTTTCCGTGATGCTGCAATTGAAATCTTCGATGCGGTTATGATGAAGCTTCGTGATAATGCCGGCGACGGAAAAAAACTTAGCAGAATATTGGAGCTTCGCAATTTCCTCAACGATCGCGGTTCGTCTGCAAAGCAATTACTTGAGACCATGGCAATGCAGCTGTAGTATTTGAAATAGATATTTAGGCATAAAAAAAGAGCATACAGGTGTATATGCTCTATCGAGTTTGAAACGCTACTTTATTGAGCCGCATGACCTTCTCGACTTCTCTGAGTGTATGAATCCCCATTCCAGGTGTTCTCAGAAAGAATGATTTGTTCTTTTCTGCTACTTCAGCAAGTGTTCTCAGGTGATGCTTTTTGAGGAGCCCCAACGTCCAGGTGGAAAAATTGAGGTGCTCAATTGGAATACTAAGAATTTCCGGGTCCATAATTACTCGCTTACTTCTTTCGTGTGCCGATTCGCGTCTGTTCTGTTGGCGCATACTTGGCGTAAATAAGCTGTCGTAATTACGATGCTCTGTGCTCTTCTGCTTTTGATGGTGATTTTCTCTCATTAATCCCTTGATGACGCTAAATCCTGCTTTATTCATGAGGATTTTATTGTCACCAAAAAATTGTAGAAATCGGTGTAATGCCTGGTCCCGGTCGTCCTCATTCGTGAAAACGATTCCCAGATTAGGTGATGTCTTAACTTTTTTTGCCATGGTTTTTCAAATTTCCAACACTATATAACTAAATTATAATTTAGTCAATAAGGTCGCGTAGACCTCATTTGGTATACTTTCATGCATATGGCATATCAATTCAACGAACTAGATAAAGAGTTTTCGGCAATTGCAGATCGGTTGTCACAAGAATTCGCGACCCTCAACACCGGCCGAGCAAGTCCGCTCGTGCTCGACTTGGTTCAAGTTGAATCATATGGCTCACGCATGCCGATTAAAAACGTGGCATCTGTTTCTATTGAAGACCCAAAGACACTCCGTATTGCACCATGGGATGCTAGCCTCATCAAGGAGATTGAAAAGGCGATTCAAGCTGCCAATCTCGGCCTTTCGCTTGCATCTGACGATGCAGGTCTCCGTGTTATTTTCCCGCAGCTGACAACTGAGTCGCGACAGCGCCTCGTCAAAACTCTCAAAGAGCGTCTCGAGGAAGGTCGCATTTCAGTTCGTCGTTCACGCGAAGGTGTTTGGGATGATATTCAGGCAAGAGAAAAAAATGCGCAGATGAGCGAAGATGATAAATTCCGCGCAAAAGAAGACCTCCAGAAACGCGTTGACGGTATCAACAAGAAGCTTGAAGAAATGTTCGAGAAAAAGGAAAAGGAGATATTGGAGGATTAATTTTAAAACGACATAATTTATGGGATTCATTCTACTTATCGTTATTCTCGGCTTGGTTGTCGTCGTTCATGAATGGGGACATTACATCGCCGCAAAAAAGTTTGGAGTTAAAGTCGAAGAGTTCGGCTTTGGTTTTCCGCCGCGTGCAAAAAAATTATTTAAGCGTGGAGAAACTGAATTCACACTCAATTGGATTCCATTTGGCGGTTTTGTAAAATTGCTCGGTGAAAATCCGGACGACGTGAATCGCACAGAAGAAGATCAAACTCGCAGTATTGCTTCAAAACCAAAATGGCAGCAGGCGATTATTCTCGTCGCCGGTGTGTTTATGAATTTCTTACTCGCCGGTGTATTGTTCTCTATTGGTTTTATGTCTGGTATGCCGGTCTCGATCGATGCCGACAATACGACTGCGATCAATCGCCACGTCATCATTAGTAGTGTCCAGAAAGATTCTCCAGCCGATGTAGCCGGTCTACCAGCTGGTGTACAGCTCGTTTCGCTCGATGGTAATACAGAAGCTGTCCAAAGTGTTGCTGCAATGCAGGCATACATTCAATCGCACGCCAATCAGCCAATTGTTGTCGGTTTTGAAAAAAAGAAAAATGATATTGAAACTGTCACAATAACACCACAAGAAGGTTTAGCTGCGGCGGGCAAGCCCGGTATCGGCGTCGGCCTTGATATGACAGGTGAAATTCGTATGCCATTCTTCAAAGCTATCGGTGAAGGGTTTGCCACAGCGGCTCGAATGGTTGCACAGATATTTATTTTCTTCGTTCACTTTATAGGTGGATTATTTGGGGCAGGTGAAGGTGTTTCTAGTAGCGATGTTACCGGACCCGTCGGTATCGCAGGACTCGCAACACAGGCATTCAATATGGGAATAATTTATTTACTGACATTCATCGCTATTATTTCCGCGAACCTCGCTGTGCTTAACCTTATTCCATTTCCAGCGCTCGACGGCGGACGCTTGCTCTTCATCGGTATCGAAGCAATTACCCGCAAGAAAATGAATGCAAATGTAGTCGGCTGGGTAAATACGGTTGGATTCGGTCTCCTCGTTATTCTGATGTTATTCGTGACATATAAAGATATTACGAAATTATTCTAAATTTCTGATACATATATTCAGGGCTTGAACGTTTCGAAAATAAAAATACTTCCCGATAGGGAAGTTTTTTAATTACGATTTTTTAGTTTTTCTCAAAACGAACAGATCCTCATTTACGTGATTACTGTATAAGTAGTCGCGCATGTCGTCTTGAGCGTTTTTAAAATTACTCTGTGATATAGCAGTAATATTTAAACCCGGAACAAATGTTTCATAGAAAGTTGCGCTGTCTTTGGCATTCCATAATTGGACATGAAAATGTCGCTGCTTGTTGATGTAGACGTGGATAATCCGGTGGTCGTACTTCGCTCTAAAGTGTGCCAAATGCAAATCCGCATTCTCTCTATTCATCAGCTGTTTCTGCTTAAACGTGCCGTTAATATTCAACTTAAGCCATTCATGTATGTGTGCAACGTACATTTCGTCCGTCATTCGGGGAGTCAATACTGTTTCCATATGTCTGTAGTTTGTCAAAATATACAATGGATACAGAATAAATCAAAGACTCTTGTAGTAATTTGAAATAAGTGGTATTATCAAAACTCAATTAAGCCGCAAGGCATTTTTTGTTGCCACCTTATTACTTACTATTTATTCAATTTTCAATGCAACCAACAGAAATCAGAAATATCGCCATAATCGCTCACGTTGACCACGGTAAGACAACCCTTACTGACTCACTTATGCGTGAATGTGGTATGACAGGCGAGGGTACAACCATGGACTCAAACGCTCTCGAACTCGAGCGTGGTATTACTATTTACTCTAAAAACACTTCTGTTAACTACAAAGGCACAAAGATAAACATCGTTGATACTCCGGGTCACGCCGATTTCGGTTCTGAAGTTGAACGTGTGCTCCGTGCGATCGACTCTGTGCTCCTCCTCGTCGATGCCCAGGAAGGTCCAATGCCGCAAACTCGCTTCGTCCTCAAGAAGTCACTTGAACTCGGACTCATTCCAATCGTTGTCATCAACAAGATCGACAAACCAGCAGCAGATGCTGCTCGCGTTCATGATGAAGTACTTGAACTTTTCATGGAACTTGGTGCAAACGATGCGCAGCTCGATTTCAAAACTATTTACGCAATCGGTCGCGACGGTGTTGCTATGCGTAAGCTCGACGATGAACGCAAGAACCTTGAACCACTTCTTGATATGATTATGGAAGAAGTGCCTGTTGCTTCTGCTAAAAAAGACGCTGATGGAAAACTTTCAGCTGAGGGTCCTTTTGTCGCGCAGGTGTTTAACCTCGGCTACGACAACTTCCTCGGTCGTCTCGCTATTGTTCGCGTCTACGGCGGCAAAGTAAATGCGGCTGAAACTATTATCGTCAAAAAAGCCAATGGCGAATCTCGTAAAGCCAAAATCACAAAAATGTTTACGTTCTCCGGTATTGCTCGTAAAGATGCAATGACTATTGAAACAGGTGACATCGCAATCGTTGCTGGTATTCCGGATGTCTTCATCGGCGAAACATTTACCCTCGACGAAAATATTCAGCCGCTTCCAGCTATTGCGATCGATGAACCAACTATTTCCCTCGACTTCCTCGTTAACGATTCTCCATTCGCCGGTCGCGAAGGTAAATTCGTCACAGGTCGCCAAATCCGTGAGCGCCTCGAAAAAGAACTTGAAATCAATGTCGGTCTCAAAGTCGATTTTGAAAACCTCGAAGCTGCCGGTACATCAGGCCCTTCAAGTTATAAAGTCTACGGTCGCGGCGAACTCCACATTGCTGTTCTCCTCGAGAATATGCGTCGTGAAGGGTACGAACTCCAGGTCTCACAGCCACAGGTTATCATTCACATGGACAATGGCGAGAAAACTGAACCATTTGAAGAACTCATTATTGATGTGCCTGAAGTTTCATCTGGTGCTGTTATTGAAAAAATCACACGTCGTCGTGGTCTCATGACACATATGCAGGAAAAGGACGGTATCGTACGTCTGTCATTTGAAATCCCAACTCGCGGCTTGCTCGGCTACCGTAGTCAGTTCGTCGTAGATACAAAAGGTGAAGGTATCATGTCGTCACGTGTTATCGGCTTTAAACCGTACGCAGGTACGATCAATCAACGTGAAGTTGGTTCAATGACAAGTATGATCGCTGGTAAAGCAGTCGCTTTTGCTATCGGTAACCTCCAGGAGCGCGGCATTATGTATATCGAACACGGTACTGAGGTCTACGAAGGTATGGTCATCGGTAACGTCACAAAAGGCGAGGAAATGTCTGTTAACCCTATCAAGGGTAAGCAGTTGACGAACATGCGTGCGTCTGGAACTGACGAAGCAATTATCCTTCGTCCAGCCTTTACTCTCACTATTGAAAGGGGACTTGAGGTTATGTCTGATGATGAATATTTGGAAATCACACCGAAGTCAACACGTCTTCGCAAGAAGTACTTAACTGACCTAGATCGCACAAAGGCCCAACGAAAGGTCTAGTGTCAAGGGGTTGTTGACTTTATCGATAAGCATGATATATTGAGTTTGCTAAGAAATTAATAAAACATAAACACACCTATGGCAACAGTAAACATTAAACCAAAGCAGGTCAGTAAAAAGATTCTTTCCGTTCTCCAGGACCGCGCTCATGACGTGGTTGTTTCTCGTTTTGGTCTTACTCCCGATGCAGAGCGCAAGACACTTGAAGCTATCGGCAAGAAGTACGGCATTACCCGCGAACGTGTCCGCCAGATCGAAAATGCCGCCCTTACGACTATTCGTAAATCAGACGTCTATGCTGCAGAAAACGAAGCCTTTGAAGAACTCAAAAAGGCTCTTCTTTCTCTTGGATCAATTGTTGCCGAAGAGGAGCTTCTTTCGTCTCTCGCCAAGGATGATGAAATGAAGAACCACTTTCATTTTTACCTCGTACTCGGTGATGCTTTCAAAAAACATGCTGAAGATGACGAATTCCACACACGCTGGACAATCGATGAATCAATCAGCAATGAAGTTCACAGTGCACTCAAAAAGCTCTATGGAACACTAGCAAATGACGAACTCGTTCCGGAGGCTGAAATCATCACTCGCTTCCTCGAAGAACTCAAGAATGTTAACGATGAATACTGTAATGAAGAAATTGCTCGTCGTTGGCTCGGTATGTCAAAGGCTATCAAGTCTAACCCGCTCAACGAATGGGGTGTCGCTGAATCTCCAAACGTTAAGACTCGTGGCATCAAGGACTATGCATATTTGATCATGCGCAAGCACGGTAACCCTATGCACTTCCGCGAAGTCGCAAAGTCTATCGAAACTACTTTCGGCAAGAAGACTCACATCGCTACTACACACAATGAACTTATCAAGGACGCTCGTTTTGTTCTCGTTGGTCGCGGTACATATGGTCTCGCAGAATGGGGTTACAAGCCAGGTGTCGTCAAAGAAGTGATCAAAGAAATCTTGAAGAAGAATGGTCCTATGTCAAAAGAAGATATCGTCGACAAAGTTCTCAAGGAACGCTTCCTCAAGAAGAACACCATCCTCGTCAATCTCCAGAACGCAAAATATTTCAAAAAGAACAAACAAGGACTATATACAACTGTTTAAACTTCGAAACTAAATTCAAATAAAAATCCTCCAGTACTTGGAGGATTTTTATTTTGCTGTGCTATAATTTACACCATACTATGTTCGAGGATCTCTTTACTGGTGTCTTTGATAACGGATTCAGATATGTCGGCAATTTCTTGCCGTACTTATTACCGTTCTTCCTCGCCGGCATTGCGTGGAAGTCGTGGCTCAAATACATCCGCACTGAACATGTCCGCAATCTGAAGTGGACGCTTTTGCAAATTCGTATTCCGCAGGATGTTTTCAAATCACCAGCGGCGATGGAAATTTTCCTTGGCAATGCACTCTATCAAAGCGGCGGCGTCGGTACCTGGTACCAGAAGTACTGGCTCGGCAATGTCCCGGCTTGGTTTTCACTTGAAATCGTTTCGATTGAAGGCAGGCTCTTTTTCTTTATTTATACGCAAGAAAAATTCCGTCCGATTATTGAAGCACAGCTTTATGCGCAGTTTCCACAAGCCGAGGTTGTTGAGAGTGATGACTATACAGATATGATTCCGCAGTACAACAAGTCTGCCGACTGGAACATGTATGGTGGGGAATTTATTTTGACTAAAGACGATCCATATCCAATCAAGACGTATGTCGATTTTGGTTTGGACAAATCGTCCGGACTCGACGAGGAACAGAAGATCGATCCTATTGCGCCAACCATTGAGTACATGGGATCACTCGGTGTTGGTGAGCAGATGTGGATGCAAATTATTATTCAGGCAGCAGCATGGGGTAGGTATCCTGATCCAAAACATTGGTACAAAAAAATCGATTGGAAAAAGCTTGGTGCCAAGATTATTGAAGAATTAAAAATCAAACAACAGAAGCCACTCGAAGATACAACCGCGCCATCCCGTGCAACCAAAGGTGAACAAGATTTGATTGCAGCGATTGAGCGAAGTATTACAAAGTACGGTTTCGACGCCGGTATTCGAACTGTATATTTAGCCCACAAAGACATGTTCAAGCCAATTCACATTACAGGTATGCTTGGTATCTTCAAGCAATTTAATTCGGGCAATATGAATGCGTTTAAACCAAATAATCTGACCGGTTTTGATTACCCATGGCAAGATTTTTCAGGAAACCGAGGCGCAAAACTCAAAACTGAAATGTTGGAAGCGTATAGAAGCCGTGGATTTTTTCAGTCGCCATGGAAACGAGCTCGTCATGCTCGTACACTTATAGAACGTAAACCATTTGTGTTGACGACAGAAGAACTCGCAACGCTATACCACTTCCCAGGTCGCGTTCTTGAGACACCGACATTCAAACGCATCGAATCAAAGAAAGCAGAGCCGCCAGCAAACTTGCCGATGTAGTTTTTTGCTCAATATTTATTAAATAAATGCTACTATAATTGATATGCCACTAGCCGGACAAATATTTGATAAGGAAGCTCGAAAGCTGCGATTCAGTCGCAGGCTCTTTCGTTTTTTTCTAATATTGCTCATTCTTGTTGTTGGTGCCGGAACTGTAGTCTTTATGATGTCGAAGCCTCCAGCAGAATTTCCGACAGGACAATTAATTGAAATTCCCGAAGGCACCAGCGTTATTAAGGCCGGAAAAATGCTTGAGGAAATGCATGTCGTTAAATCTGCTGCTGTATTTCAAACACTTGTCATTATTTTGTCGGGAGACAAGGGTATTCGTGCCGGTTACTACATTTTTGATTCACCACAGTCGGTTATTACAATCGCTGACAAACTTTCTTTTGGCAGATATGGTATTGATCGCGTCAAAGTAACATTGCCAGAGGGTGCAAGCTCAATGGAAATGGCAAAGATTCTCGGTACTGCTATGCCGCTTCTCGACAAGAGCGCATTCATAGAGGAAGGTATGGAATTTGAGGGCCACCTTTTCCCGGAGACGTACTATTTCTTTGAGACAGCGACTGCTTCAAAGATTGCACTGACAATGCGTAATGAATTCAATACAAAACTTGAGCCGTACCTCGAAGAAATTGCAAAATCGGGTCATACTGAAAAAGAAATTATTACCATGGCTTCGATTATTGAAAAAGAATCAAATGGTAAGGATGATGACCGACGTATGATTTCTGGAATATTATGGAATCGGATTAGTCGTGGGATGAGACTGCAAGTTGATGCAACATACCTCTATACGCTCGAGAAGCGTGATCGCAATAATCTAACTACGTCGGATATCAAGAATGACGATTCTCCATATAACACATATAAGAATGATGGTTTACCGCCTGGTCCAATAGGTAATCCTGGTCTCAAGTCGATTTTGGCGGCACTACGCCCGACAAAGAACGATTACGTCTTTTACTTGCACGACAGAAATGGCACACCGCACTATGCCAAGACATATGCGCAGCACCAAGCCAATATCGCCACATATTTGAAATAAAGTCACATTACTGGTATTGTGAAAAGGCAAAAGTCCACTAATAGTTAGTGGACTTTCTCTTTGGCCGAATCAGTCCGAAGAGCAGTATCTATATGAAAAAGGCAGTAAAAAAAACCACAATCAAAAAAACCGCTACAAAAAATGTATCTATTAAGAAGACAGCTATTCAAACTGTCTTCGTCGGCCTATCTGGCGGCGTGGATTCGTCGGTTGCGGCCTACTTGCTCAAGAAGGCAGGCTACAACGTCGTAGGTGTCTATATGCGCACATGGCAGCCGGATTTTATCGAATGTACCTGGCGTGATGAAAAGCGCGATGCTATGCGTGTGGCGGCGCACCTCGATATTCCATTTGTCTTTATGGATGTCTCAAAAGAGTATGAGAAAATGGTTGCTGAGAAAATGATTGCGGCGTACCGATCAGGTAAAACCCCGAATCCGGACGTGCTTTGTAATCGCGATATAAAGTTTGGTGTATTCCTCAAACACGCACTTCGCCACGGCGCCGATTTTATTGCGACCGGTCACTATGCACAAGTATCTGAAGAAAAGCTGAACAATAAATCAAAAACTAATGTATCGAAAACAGCAGCGCCTGATAAACACAAACACATTCTTTCTCGGGGCAAGGATCAGGCCAAAGATCAGGCCTACTTTTTGTGGATGCTGTCTGAAGATGAATTATCTCGCACTCTCTTTCCGCTTGGTGGCATGAAAAAGCCGGACGTTCGCAAGCTTGCTGCAAAAATTGGTTTACCAACGGCGCAGAAAAAAGATAGCCAAGGTATCTGCTTCATTGGTAACATTAATATGAAAGATTTCTTACTCAACTACATCGAGCCGCATAAGGGAAATGTGTTAGATGAAAAAGGCGAAGTCGTCGGTGATCATGAAGGTGCGGCTTTTTATACGATTGGTGAGCGACACGGATTTACGGTCACAAATCACACACCAAACGATCTTCCGTACTATGTTATGGCAAAAGATACGACAAAAAATACGATTACTGTCTCTCATCTCAATCCATTTGAACTCAAGAAGAAAATTTCGGCTATCAACAATACATTTTTCCTCACGGATACAAACTTCCGTCAGTTTGTTGATCCAAAGCAGGTTTACACAGTAGAGTCTCGGTACCATGGTGAACTGGGCACAGCAATGATTCGGCAGATGGCAGGCAATACTGCGGAAGTTATTTTGATTTCATCTCCCGGTCCGGTTGTCTCAGGGCAATCATTTGTTGTCTACGATAAAAATATTTGCATCGGTGGCGGCGTGATTGCGTAACAATATTTGATTGCAATAATTTTTTGACATTTAAAAGCACGAATTAACATTTTGTGCTTTTTTATTTGCGAAACAACGTTACAATAGACGCATGGATTTAACTTCGACATTCTCATACGATATTTTTTTGCGACTCTGTGTCGCCATGCTGCTTGGTCTCGCTATCGGCGCCGAACGAATCTACGCACACAAAGCGGCCGGCATGCGCACGTATGCAATGGTTGCGATGGGTGCATCTCTTTTCATTATTATTTCTCAAGTTGTAGCGGCTGTGTATTCTGGCAGTGGCGCTGGTATTGATCCACTCCGTATGGCAAGTCAAATCATCGTAGGTGTCGGCTTCCTCGGCTCTGGTCTCATTATTTTCAAAAACGATAAAATATCCGGTATCACAACTGCTAGCGGTCTTTGGGTTGCTGCTGGTATCGGCATGGCGGCAGGCTTCGGTCTCTACGGTCTTGCGATCATGACGACACTTGTTACTCTTTTTATATTCATCGTTATTTGGATTGTTGAGCAGCGCTTTAAACATGTCTTTAATGATGGCAAAGATGAAGAAGGTGAAGCACAAAAACCTAAAAAATCTCTCAAGAAAAAATAAATAGTGCAAAATAGTATTATTTTTTAATACTCATGCGGCGTGTGATATAGTGTCCCTATGTCTACGCGAATAACTATACAAAAATCCAATTTTGACGAAACAACGCGTCCACAGGACGATTTTTTTCAATATGCAAATGGTGGATGGATTGCGAACAACCCGATGCCGGACGACCAGGCACGATGGGGTAGTTTTTACACTCTCGGGCTCGAGCAGATGACGCGAACCCGCGACATTCTCGACGATCTTCTCAAAGAAGAAACGATTGCCGACGAAGAAAAGGCCAAAGTAAAAGCTTTTTATAAAAGTGCGATGGATATTGAAGCAGTCAACAAGCTCGGCGCTACACCGATTTTGCCGTACATAGAAAAAATAAAAGCACTCACTCGTGAAAACGCTGTTGAAACCTTGGCCTCAATTCACCTTGATGGATTCAGTCCTTTTTTTCGCACATACATTTTTCCGGATGAAAAAATAGTTACACAATACATCCCGTACATTTTTCAAAGTGGTCTAGGAATGCCTGATCGTGACTACTACCTTTCTGAAGACGAGAAAATGAAAGCGATTCAGGAAAAATATCGGTCGTATATGAAAGAGCTTTTACTCATGAGCAACTACGCCGAAGATCGAATCGACCAAATTGATCAAGTCGTTACTTCTATCTATGGTCTTGAAAAGAGACTTGCAACAGCCTCAATGAGTCGCACCGACATGCGTGAACCGGAAAAGCTATACCATAAGCGTACATTTATAGAGCTTGCGGCGTCACTTCCGACTTTCAACTGGGAAGTATATTTTTCTGTAATCGGTATTCCACTCAATCAAGATGTCATTGTTAATCAGCCAGCATTTATGGAACTCGTTGCATCTGTGCTTGCTCACGACGACTTACAAATAATTAAAGACTATATGTCTTGGCAGGTTATTCGCTTGAGTGCGCCGTATTTGAGTGATGCTTTTATTGATGCTGATTTTGCATTCAATAAAAAGGTTATTGCTGGAATCGAAAAAATCAAACCCCGTTGGTATCGATCAGTCATTGAACTTGATGGATCACTTGGCTATGCCGTCGGTAAGCTCTATGTTGAAAAATATTTTTCCGAAACGGCCAAAAAGAAAATGACTGAACTCGTTGCCAATATTACAAAGACTTTGGACAAACGTTTGAGGAAACTGGATTGGATGAGTGAAGCGACAAAAGAAAATGCACTCAAAAAACTTGGCACATTTGTCACGAAGCTCGGCTATCCTGACAAGTGGAAAGAGTACAACGGTCTTGTAGTCGGTGATGTTTATTTCACGAACGTTATTGAGAGTAGTAAATTCGATTTTGCTTTCCGTGTTTCTCGACTCGGCACACTCGTCGATAAAAGTGAATGGGAAATGACGCCGCAGACGGTCAATGCATACTACAATGCAAGTATGAATGAAATAGTTTTCCCTGCGGGTATTCTTCAGGCACCTTTTTTCGACGAACGATCTGATGATGCTTTGAACTACGGTGGTATCGGATCAGTTATCGCTCACGAAATCACACACGGTTTTGATGATCAAGGAAGTAAATATGATGCCGAAGGTAACCTGGCTGAGTGGTGGA
>JAGOOL010000043.1 GCA_017992485.1 Minisyncoccota bacterium | reverse complement strand
GGCAAGGCGGTGGTAAACATGTTCGAAATGACAAAGCTCGTTTCAAAACACCTCTCATAGTATTTGTTTTCTCTACAAAAGCGCCCTCACTGGGCGCTTTTGTTTTGTGTATTCCACCACTGTTTTCATAAATGTGTAGTAAACTATTGCTATGCAAGAACTAACGTGGATCATTCCAGCACAACACAAAGAGCGCTCAGCCGATTGGTTTTGGGCGATTGGCATCATTACGCTCGTCGGCGCGGGTACAGCTTTCTTTGTCGACAACGCGCTCTTTGGTATTTTCGTTTTACTCGGTGGTGCCCTCCTCTTCTTTACCAGTCTCAAGAAGGGCGACGACACTATCGTCCACGTCAATGAAAAAGAAATCACCGTCAACGGCCTCAGCTATAAAAATAAATTGATGAAAGGTTTTGCTATCGTGAAGAGTAATCGCGAAGATGATCTGCTCATCGTCAAAACCGATAGGTTCTTCATCCCAATGATTATTCTCCATGTGCCGAACACAATCAATGTCGACACACTCGAAGAAATGCTTGCTGAGCGTATTCCAAAGCAAGACCTGCGTGAGCCACCTGCCAATGCATTGGCGGAGAGGCTTGGGCTTTAGCTCTCGCTTAATTATCTGACTTTGTAGGGGCAAAATGGTGAGCGCTTCACTATTTTGCCCTTTTATCGTATAGTATCAGCGCGTTCGCATATTGCGGTCGCCTAGAGAAAGACGGCCCCGTCGTTCAATGGATAGGACATGAGTTTGCGGAATTCAAGATGCAGGTTCGATTCCTGCCGGGGTCACAGCGAATAGAAAAAGCACCATTGGGGTGCTTTTTCTTTTGTGCTGTGACGGCCGGAGCGATGTTTTCGCACCAGCGAAAACCGCGAGGCGGGGTCGCGGAAATTCGCGAGTGACGACGAGCGAATTATCCGTGGCCACACATTAGTGCGAGGTTCGGGAGGCTGAATAGCGTATACACCTTAAAACTAGTGATATTTTCTCTAAATCTAGTACTATCACTTATATGAAAACACCTAACAATGGCTTCACCCCGATTATGATTATTCTAATAATAGCTATAGTTACAGCTATTAGTGGAGGCGCATATGTTGTGGTTAAAAAGCAAAATCAACAGCCCACGGCGCAACAAAACTCCGAAGCTGAAATCAAAAACACTGCCAGTGACCCACAAGCTTCTGCCGGGGCTACTTCAAATACCGTTCAAAATAATTCTTCCGTCACAATAAACATCCCTACTCCCAGTACTATTAATTCTCCTACGTCTGGTATCGATGGTTCTCACCTGGTTGGCACTCCTCGTAATCCAACCTTTGCCACCCCAGTAGTCACAAATATTTCGACAAATGGTGTAACCCTGAGCACAACAGTTATTGACGTTATGAATAGATATCCTGGTCAAACAATTTATTTTGAATACGGAACAATGCAGTACAATTTTGATAATGCCACAAAAACGACGATCAGTGGACCTATTCAAGGAACCTATGCACAAAATATTTCCGGCCTTTCCCCAAACACAACGTATTATGCTCGAGCCACAATCAATAATGGTCCAAGTGTAAATAGTCTAAGCCAATTTTCTTCTTCCCCCACAGCAAGTTTTAGAACCAAAAGCACTGTTGCCTGCGCTGCAAATGTCCCGCCAAGTATCACGGTCATCAAGCCTAACGGCGGAGGAGTATTTATGAACGCCTCCGGAATGTATACATCGTGGACGACAACGTGTGACATTGATCCAACTGCCACAATGCATGTAGAGCTAGTTGCAGCTGGTGGGTCTCATAGTGGTGAAGTATTTCCATTGGTTATTACTCCAAACGACGGAACAGAAAGCAGCTACATGCCGACAGTTCCCCTCGAAAATAGCCAAGCTGAAGGCGATCCTTTCAAACTGAGGATTTGGACAACACTGAACGGCGTCACTATTTCTGATGAGAGTGATGCTACGTTTACGGTCTACCGTACTTACAATTAAAGTTTTTTTCTTCGCTCACTTCTTCTTTCTCTTTTTCCCTTCCAAAATAATGCCCGTCATACTTGCATTAACGACGATCATAACAATTGAGTGCAGCATCGTCGCAACATTGTAGGCCTGCAATGAAAACAGCATAAGTATGTGCCTGAGAACATTTGTGCCATAGAGCATAGGACTTTCAGTGCCTGGTCTTGCATATGTTTTTAGTACTGTCGGAATAAATGCAACGAGATCAATACTCACCGCAATGATAACGGAAATTGTCGGGTCTTTGGTAAGTACCCATGGAATGATGCCAAGCAGCGCAATGACAAGAAAAATCGTATCAATCTTGCGAATATGTTTGAAACCGTATTTGAGTGAAAAGAAAAAAATGATAATGGTGAATACTTCAGCAGCTGCAGTCGGTAGCGCCCCGATACCCGCACCTTTGGCAACTTGCCCAAAGAAAATAATGCACGAAACAATAGACCAAATAAGCCAGGTATATGGATGCGGCTGCGCTTTCCGCTTGATGACATCAATCAAGTACGGCACGTTGCCGACAACAGCGAGAGCAGCAGCAATAATAGCAAGTGTCATTTTCATACAGATCAAATAATCTCCTTAAACGATTCTAGAGAATCCTTATCTATCTCAAATGGTTTTTCATTGAACCAGATCCACGGCACACCAGATGCACCGAGGTCACGGATAAATTCTGATTTTGGCGTGATGCTACCCACAGAGAAAATCCAAACAGTTTTTCCAAATGTCCGTGCCTCTGCGAGAGCATCCGTAAATACTTCAGTAAATGTTTGTTTATCAAAATTGAATCCATCGACACCAACGTAGTCAACATACTCATCTCCGGGATAGTAGTCAGTAAACGGTGCAGCAGGAATTGAAATATTGTTGTACACGAGTGCAAATGAAACATTGTCGGCGTGCTCAGCTTTAACTATCTTGTGAATACGTTGCCAGGCGGCAATGAAACTTTTTGGCGTATTGCCGTTGATCGTACTTCCCCAATCGTTTTCATTGAGATTTGGTTCATCAAACGGAGCCAGGATAATCGGATAGCCGTACGCTTTCATATCGGCCGCAAACTGCGCAATATACTTGTCTCTACTGCCATCATTTATCTCGTTGTAACCAAAATGTGGTTCCCAATAAAAAACGAGGGTCTTCCCCTGTTCTCCGGCACTCGTCGTCGGGAAAGGATCTGTCCAACCCCAAAACATAGCGCTAATCGGCATAGTGCCATCAACCATTTTTTCAAAATCCAACATAGTTCTATCTGTACCACCCGTATAGGCGCCCCATACGACCAGTGGTTTAATTTCCAAATCCTGCTCAGGTTTTTCGATCGATTCAGGCTTCGAGAACAGATTGGTAAAAAAGAATAGTACAAGGAAAATAACAACAATAACCCCAGGAATCACGATGCGTAGCAGTTTGGGATTTTTCATCATATGGGTAAAGTATAACAATATTACTCAATAAAAAAACACTGCATTGCTGCAGTGTTCGGACATATTTTCCTTTCTTTTTTATTTCCCTTCAATTCGGTTTCGAAGCACTAAATGAGCGGCGGCATTGTCACCATACAACCAACGAGGGGTGGTGCGGCAAGAAATCATGCGATTTTCAATGTCGGTGATGTAGCCTTTTTGCTCAGCAACATCCAGCATAAAGCCTGGATACTCTTTTTCTCTCCCCTCCACATACCAAACACCTTGTCCGAGTGGATACGGCAGATCAGTGCCCTCAAAATAATTACCGAGACAGCCTTTGGCTTTGAGATACAAAATTAATTCCGGATCATGTGTAATCAGATCTGAAAATAAATTTGGAGCAAACAAGGCATCAGCTGGTCGTCCGGAAACTTCCGGAAAGAGGTCACGGCGTCCGTCAAATGCTTGTGTCTTGCGACCCATCGTTGCTGTTGCCAAAATATTGCCGTGTGAAAATGCAAAATTCACATCTTTAAACTTCGTGTGCAAATTCTTGCATGTCAGCTGATAGTGTAAGTGCGCTGTCAGGTACTGCAAACCAAGAACATGTCCAGCCCAAAAGCTGTCGACGTCAATCAGGTTTTTCATTACCTTTTCATAATCGTACGGATGAAATTGAATCGCAAGTCCAAACTCTTCAGCTTGCTTAAAGATTGCCTGGCAATTTTCATCTGTACATGAAACATATGTTCCATCAGGACGCTCGTAGTGTGTCGGCAAACATAAGAAATCAAAACCCTCTGCAGATCGTTTTTCGATCTCCTTGAGTGCTTGGTCGCGATACCTTGGCTGCACAACAAATCCGGTCGTGAATTTTGAAGGATAGTTTTCCTGTAGCGTACAATTAAAATCATTTTGAAATGACATAAGTTCGTAGGTTCTTATTTCATCAAAGCCATTACAGTACATTTGTGACAATGTTAGGATAATCGCATGTTCAATATTGAATGCCTCCATCATTTCCAAGCGTTCGTTATTTATAAAAAACGTCGGATGAGAAATAGGACGACTCCAGTTGATGAATTTTTGAGTCATAAACTGTTGCCCTGGTGGACCTTCGATATCAAAGAGTTGGGCATTACGAATACTCATTGGTATTTCCACTTTCATGG
>JAGOOL010000042.1 GCA_017992485.1 Minisyncoccota bacterium | reverse complement strand
CTTTCGGATTCGCTCACAAAGATTGGCGAAGAAATGGCGAAAGCTGGACAGTCAGCAGGCGAAGCTGCTCCAGAAGGTGCGCAGCAAACTGAAAGTACAAGCGAACCTAAAGCAGATGGAGCTGAAGGCGAGCAGAAGTAATTCTCAAGAATTACTGAAGAAAATATAAATATAGAATAAAAAAGAGCCGTATCACAATGTGTGAACGGCTCTTTTGGTGTGGGCGGCGCTTCTTTGATGTTTAGGCTTTTGCTTGTTTTTCCTTGGCGCGTTTTGCAATGCGACGAAGGATGTAAACAAACGTTAGGAATGAAAGGATTATTGTAATCGTGCGTGCAGACATGTTTCTAACTTCTGTCATTGCGTCAGCAAATAAATTTCCGAAGGTATCAGCCTGAAATAGGAAGATTACAACGAATAAAATAATGAATGCTGCTGCGAACGGTCTGTCGCTTGTAGCTGTCGGTTGAGTATCTACTCTTTGTGCCATAATTTTTAGTTTTTATATTGATACTATTATATCACTAATGATACAAAAAGTCAATAGCAACAAATAAGGCTTATTTTAGGTAGTACTCAAGCGTATACAGCCAATCTGCTTCGTCCGCCGGATTCTTCTGCTTTTCCTTATAGAGCCACTGGAGGTAGCCGATATCTTCCTTCGCAACATCAGCAACTGTTTTGCCTTTGTGTTTGCCAAAGTTAATATGCTTCATGAGTGATGGTTTGGCAGATATTTCGAGCATCATTTTAATTACTTCGTCTCGACCGACACCATGCTTCTTCATCATTTCGCTTTCAAGATACTCATAGACTTTTTCTAGAACAAGAACGTCGCCGAGCGCATCGTGAGCGATTGCATCAATTTCAAGTTCAAGCATGTAGCGTAAGTACTGCAGTTTGTACGATGGGATTTTATTTTCATCATCGAGTGCTCGAACAACTTTGAGGGTACAAATACTGTTGATCGGTTCAATTCCTTCGCGCTTAATAATACCGAGATCAAATGTTGCATTGTGCGCAATAAAAATAGTGTTTGTGTTCTGCGCTTGTTCACTTAAATATGTATGGGCAGGCGAACCGGAAAAAGCTGGCTTGTCGTCAACCATCTTATTGGTGATGTGGTGAATCGTCATCGCCTCGATCTGGATCGGCAGTGGCGGCTTGAACATTTTGGAAACAATTTCCTGTTCGCATTTGTAGGCAATCTGGCAAAGACGGTCCTCGCTGCGGTTACCGGTAGTTTCTGTATCATAGAATAGTAGTTTGTGGGCCATAGGGGAATTTTAACATACCTTAAGGATTTTTTAATCCTTCCATGGTAAAATGCCAGTATGCTACATGAAACTATCAAAGAAGGCATCAAAGATGCCATGAAAGCGAAAGACGCTGTTCGCCTAGAGACACTTCGCGGTGTATCGAGTGCGATGACCAACGAACTCGTCGCCAAAAACAAAACGCCACAAGATATCCTTTCTGACGAAGAATCTCTTGCCGTTATTACTCGTCTTGCGAAGCAACGCAAAGATTCGATTTCTCAATATCGTGCTGGTGGTCGTGAAGATTTGGCCGCCGACGAAGAAGCGCAACTCGCTATTCTCGAAGCATTTTTGCCGACACTCATGTCTCGCGAAGAAATTATGCCGATCGCAATTGCCAAAAAAGAAGAGCTCGGTGTCACTGACAAAACGAAAGCTGGTCAACTTACCGGTGCACTTATGAAAGATTTGAAAGGAAAAGCAGACGGTGGTTTAGTAAAGGAAGTAGTAGAATCACTTTTTTAATAAGATAAAATAGTTCATTAATTACATACATAAATATATATGAAAATAATTATTCACTGGCTCATACTTACACTTGCTGTTCTCGCGACACCGTTCATTGTGTCGGGTATTCACGTCAACAGCTTACTTACGGCTGTTGTCGTCGCGGCGATCCTTGGTTTCATCAATACGGTGATCAAGCCGATTGTTACGATTCTCACATTGCCGATCAATATCATCACACTCGGACTTTTCTCTGTTATCTTGAATGGTCTATTCTTTTGGTTTGTGGCCGGAGTTGTGTCAGGATTTACAATCGATAGTTTCACTGCGGCGATTCTTGGTGCGCTCGTTATCTCAGTTCTCAACTGGATTATGAGTAAGGCCTTTGGCGAGTAGTCATTAGAATAATTTTTCCATTACAAAATACTAACTAATATTTATGATCAGTTTCCACGCAATCACTGAGTTTGTTCAACACCACCAGATGGCTGGTTACTTGATGGTGTTTCTCGGTGTCCTGATCGAAGGCGAGCTTACGCTCATTATTACGGGAGTTTTAGCGCATATCGGCGCTTTTACTTTTGGCGAAGCGTATATGGTCTCGCTCGCGGGTGGCATGACAAAGACGTTGTTCGGATATCGGATAGGACGCTTTTTGCGTCGTAAATATCCAAAGTCTCGATTTTTCCGTTTTGTTGTGCGTAAAGTGCTCAGTATTTTGCCGAAATTTAAAGAAAAACCGTTTTGGTCTATTTTTATTTCAAAATTTATTTTTGGCGTCAACAATCTGGTTTTAATTTTCTCCGGTTTCGCCAAGGTTCGTCGCAGTGTCTACTATCGCGCTGAGCTTATCTCAAATGCTGCCTTGTGTTTTTTGGCAATAGGACTCGGCTATATTTTTAGTATTGCCGCGCTCAATATTAGTCATGACATTCGGAAATTTATGCTGCTCTTTTTGGTGTTCCTTGTCGGCTTCTTTATTGTGCAGCGCATTATTCATTTTATTATTGAAGTTGCTGAAACGAAAAAGGATATCCTAGAGAATGATGTCTGGGAGCAGTAGTCGCTACATATTTTCTGTGAGCTAACGGCATCGTTTTCTGCTGAAAACGTGCCTTCTGCTCGCGCCGGCGCGCTCCGCAAATAGCTCCCAGAAAATATGTAGCTCAGATAGATAAGAAGCAGTATTGTGATAAACTAGCACTATGTCTGAAAAAGAAATCACGATTGTTACGCATAATGGCGGCTTCCACACCGATGATGTTTTTGCTGTGGCGACTATTTTGCTATCTCTAGAAAAACAAAATGGCGCAGGAGCAAATGCAAAAATCCTTCGAACAAGAAACCCTGAAGATTTTGCGACTGGTGACTATGTCGTCGATGTCGGCGGAGTATACGATCCCGCAACGAATCGATTTGATCACCACCAAAAAGGTGGCGCAGGTAAACGCGAGACTGGTATTCCATTTGCATCATTCGGCTTGGTTTGGAAACACCTTGGTCCGATTGTTTGTGGAGGTGACGATGAAGTCGCAGAAAAAATCGATACAAGTGTTGTTGCGGCTATTGATGCGAACGACAATGGTTTAGATATTTTCAAAAATCTTTTCGATGGAGTTTATTCACCGAGTCTCAGTCTCAACTTTATGATCGACAAGCCAACATGGGAAGAACGCAGCGGCGATACAGAAATGGATGAGCGATTTAGGATGGTTGTTGAGAAAGCAAAGGCATTTTTGGAACGGTATATTATTGTTTCAGCAGCAGCCGTAAAAGCCAAGCGTGAGATCCGAGCGACATACACAGCCTCACAAAATAAATCAATTATTGTTTTTGCTCACGATTATGAACGCGTCAATTTCATGCAGACACTTGCGCTATTGCCTGAAATCATCTTTTTCGTCTACCCAAACCACAGCGGTGCGTGGACTGCTGAAACAGTTCCGGTTTCTGAAAATACATTTGAAAAAAGAAAGTCATTTCCGGAGAGTTGGGGCGGTCTTTCAGGCGCAGCTCTCGCAGAAGTCACCGGAGTCGAAGACGCTGATTTTTGTCACAATGGGCGCTTTTTCGTCCGAGCGTCATCTGAAGCCGGAGCAATAAAACTTGCCAAAATAGCTTTAGAATCGTAGAGTAAGGGCGCAAAGCAGAAATTTCTGCAAAGAAACGCAAATACAACAAACTATATGGCACTCATCGATGAAATCGAAATACACGGCATAGCTGGTCGCGGCGGCGACGGTGTTGTTCGTTGGCGCCAGGAAAAGTTTATCGATCGTGGCGGTCCAAACGGCGGCGACGGTGGTAAAGGCGGCGACATTATCGCGGAAGCTGTTCGCGACGTTTTTATTCTTGCTGAATATAAATCGAAGAAAAAGATAAAAGCTGAACGTGGCGAAGACGGTCAGGGCTCAAGTCGCAAGGGTGCGGACGGCGGCGATACAATCATCAAACTTCCAGTTGGTTCAACAATCACAAACCTCGATACTGGCAGTACATACGAACTCATCGAGTCTGGTGACCGCGCAAAGCTCCTCTCTGGCGGCAATGGTGGTCATGGCAACGAACATTTCAAAAGCTCAACAAACCAGGCGCCTCATCATGCGAGCCCTGGTCGCGATGGCGAAGAAGGTAGATTCAAAATTGAACTTTCGCTCTACGCGGACATTGGTCTCGCTGGTTTTCCAAATGCCGGAAAGTCGAGCCTCTTGAATGCGCTCACTGCTGCGCGCGCTAAAGTTGGTTCATATGCGTTTACGACACTCGATCCAAACCTCGGTGATTTCTACGGTCACATCATTGCGGATATCCCGGGTCTTATTGAAGGTGCTTCAGAAGGCAAAGGTCTCGGTATAAAATTCTTGCGTCACATTACGAAAAC
>JAGOOL010000041.1 GCA_017992485.1 Minisyncoccota bacterium | reverse complement strand
CCGATTTCTTTATCGATGTAAATGATTTTCAAAAGAAGAAAGTCGATAACATTAAAACGGTTGCTCATATGATGGCTGAGCGTGCGAGATTTTTCAAAAGCTCAGTACAAGTAGATCCAATGTCACCTTTTGAGAGAAAAATAATGCATGCATTCTTGGCGAAACTTCCGGACATCAAAACCCAATCAGAAGGAATCGGGCCAAATAGACACATTATTATTTCTTTCGTAGAAAATAAAGATCAAATATAAAGTAAATAAAAAAACCTTCAGAGATGAAGGTTTTTTTATTACTCTGCTTCCGGCCTGAGATCCAAAGACCACAATGAGCCGTCTTTTTTGTTGATGAACAAGAGGAATGTATTTGCAGGATTAACGGTAAGATTTATTGCGTCGATCGCAGCTCCGACGGTTGATGGTGTTCCGATTATTGTTGCTGTGAGATTTTTAGCATCGATTTTATATATCTGATCTACGAATGAAACACTGCCCTGGTACCAGTTGTCTGGATAGTCTCCGTTTGGCAAGTATGATGGAACGGCACAATAGAGAATCGTAACTGACTGCCAAACACATTTCTCAGGAAGTGTTGTTGCCCCAGGGAGCGGAATGACACTTTTTGCTGTTGTATTATAAATGCTTGTTGTTATCGAACCATTGTTTGAGCGAGAAAAGACGACGTTCTTCATATCCGGACTAGTGAGTGTAGTGAGTCCATTCACGGCGCCAATTATTTTCTTCATTGTTTTTGTTGTCGCATCAATACTGTAGAGATATCCAGGAACTTTTGCTGATGGCCTAGTTGTGATTGTCACAAACTTTGTTGATGGCCATTCAGTTAGCCATTCACTAAATGCAAGTGAGAAGATTTGATTTTTCTTTGTGCCGTCCGGGAGTGAAATGGTGCCGATAGAGCCGCTATCATTCTTTACTACGGTGAAGATTTTATCTCTGTCGGGTGAAACTGCCATAGTTGTTATATCTTGTGGCAAATACGAGCCGCGAAGGGTTGTGTCGGCTGTTCCGTCTTTTTGTGCGATAACCGGAATTGCGCCGGTAAATGTTTGAATAGTATTTTTGTCTCCCGCGTAGCGAAGTAGCGCTTGTGATGAACCCTTCCCTGCGAAGTATGCTTCTGCTATCTTAGGAATAGTTGTGCTCGTTATTTTTTTTATTTCAAGAATGTCGAGATAGGATTCATTAATGTGTCCGGTTGACGTTTCGACATAGCGAACTTTTGTTGCAGGTTCTGTTTTAGCTGGCAATGGATTGCCTTTTTTGTCGACATCTTTTGGATCAAGTGGTAGTTCGCGGGTGACATCAAATGCGATTGCGCCGGATATTGGACCTCTGTTTACCATGCGGAGCTTTGGTGGTTTTGTTGGTTCGCCTGGTTCATTCGGGAGTGGATTGTCGGTGATTGGATCAGGAGTAGTATCATCACCGTTTTGATTTATGCCATCATCAGTAAACGGAAAAATATCACTAAGTGAAAATGTCGGTTCACCCTGTTGTGTTGGTTTCTTTGAGAAGAAATAAAAATACGCAATAATACCTGCGAGGAGGATGATGATAGCGAGTATAATGATGAGAATTTTTTTGAACATAATTTAGCAGCCCCAATTATTTTGCTTGAGTGTATTATAGTTGGCTTTTACTTTTGGTACATAGTTTCTGGTTTCTTGATAACCAGGATACGCTATGCACTGCCAAAGTGTTTGATTTTCACAGCGCTTAGCTTTTCGGTTTGCCCCTGGTCCTCCATTGTATGCCGCAATAACGAAGTCTATATTACTTGCTGTACAAACACTGTTTTGCATACCGCCATTACAAGCAGTTGTCGTTAATTGTTTAAGTAGGCGTGTTCCCCCATCTATATTTACCGCCGGGTCATACAAGTTAGCTGGATCGATACCAAGTCCAGTGGCCGTTGATGGCATTAGTTGCATCAATCCTATTGCTCCAACAGGGCTTAATGCATTTGGATTACCACCTGATTCTGTCATCATGAATGCTTTAACCAAAGTACATTCGAGGCCTGTACGTTGAGATGCTTGAGCGAGGAGCGCATCGTAAGTTGTGGGATTAGATCCAATAGTCGAAACGCCTACTGCTCCACCACCACTCATAAATGTAATAATATCAGGAGCATCATAAGCAATGTCTATTTTATCAATCCCAAACGTAAAGTTAAGCAGCTTCGGATTGACTGTATTGAGGATTGCGTACGAACTGAGGGCAATAATGAGACCAAAGATTGCATTCTTAATGCGCTCTTTGCCAAGTGATTTATCCATAAGAGAGTCAACGGTCATGTACTGCACACCTCCCCAGAAGATCATGAGTAAAGCGAGTACTCCGGCTGCAGCAATAAGTATTTTGTAGATTGTGCCGAAGTAATTTTCAAGATCGGCATCTTTAATGACTGTAATTCCGCCGATTGGTGCAAGTAAACAGTAGCCATCCGAACCATCTGTACAAGTTGGTGTTTCCCCTCCTGTGCTGAGGTCGTATCCTGCGCCGGATGCTGCTGTGGTGAATGATGTTTGTTGAACATAGTATGTTCCTGTCGCAGTCGCACTTCGTACTGCAAAGTGGTATGTCGTGAGTGGCTCAAGTCCGGCAATCACATATGGAGTGCTACTGTTTGAGGGAAGGTTGATTGTCTGGCTTTGGGCAGATGAAAGATTGACACTACCTCCGTATTCAACAATAACAGGAACAGCATTGTCGTTGTCGACGATGGTCATTGTTAGTGTTGCTTCATCTCCTGCCGCAAGCACCGATGCTGTTACAGTGAATGTTGTGTCTGCTACTGTCCCACCAGTACCAGGTCCCGTGCTTACTCCCCCTCCGCTTGTTGCTGGTTCTGTCCAGCTTGTTGACATGGTTGCTGCGTATGTAAATGGATGTGAAGCAATGCTTGTCACTGCACCAGATGTTGTATTTTTTTCTGAAATTAAAAGATAGTACTGATCACCGATAGTAAGGCCTGCAACAGTACTGCCAGTAGGTGTCCAAGTTGCAGAAGCGATTCTTTGCGTTCCTACAGACGTTGAAATCGTCCTCGCTCCAACTTCACCACTCACGAGAACTGCACTATCATCTATGTCTGCTGTTGCAATTCTAAAGATATATCGTTTATTTGATGCTGGAAGTTGGTTGAAGTCACCAAAGACATAAATACCTCCTGGTCCACCTGAGATACCTGTTGTTTTGAGGTCTCCCGCTGCTTGTGCAGATACTCCTCCAGTAAAAATGCCAGAGAAAATGACAATAAGGAGCAAGATGTTTTTAAAAAGAGTTGTAAATTGCTTCATGTTATTTACCGAGCTTGACGTTTATTGTCTGCTTCGCCTCCTGGAAAAGAGTATTTATATTTGTAATACCGATTGAAATTGAGGCAGTTCCCGGTTGTGAGCTTCCCTTGATTGTAATTTCATTTGGTCGTGCTGGTGGATAGACGGTCGTTCCGTTGATTGTCCATTTATATTCCATATTCTTTTCAGTAACACTAGATTTGTATTCTGAAAAGTAGAATGGTTCAGCACTGACTGTCATTTCCCCTCCGGTCATTGTAAAACCTGTATTGAGTAATTTATTGAGGCGAAGGCCAAGTGCGGGGTTGTTTTCATAGAGGAGAACTAACGGCTTGATATAGTTGAGCGTCAACGAACCAACGCTACCACTTCCCGATTGACTTGATGTTCCGACAGAAACATTGTTTGTTGTTTCTGTATACGAATTTTTTAGTATGAAAAAGTATTTACCGTACCCAGAACTTGCTTGGTCGACGACGAAATTCTTTTTCCAGTTGTAAACTTTATTGAGCGGTTGTATTGAACCATCTTTCTCAACAGGCAAAGCAACAACACGAATTTTTGATTCTTGGATCGGTAATGCTTTACCTTTATAAAATGCCGGAACGTACGATTCGGATGCCTCCCAAAGGATATCTACTTGGGAAGGCTGAATAGTTATTTTTTTATCTACTCGAGTTCCTTGTTCAACAATGATTGCAATATCGATTGTTGTGGTTGTTCCAATGTCCCCCGTTGTAAATGAAAAGCTTGTTTTACCAATACCAGAAAGTGCCTGTTTGCCATTGAGAGACCAGGTAACTGTTGCTTTGTTCATTGTTGTTGCATAACTAGAGAGAACGATTTTTACGTTTTGGTTTGGTCCTGGTACAGCTGGAACGAGTTCAACATCGATATCATTGTCGCGTATTGCTCCAGGGTTTGTGAGGAGGCCGAGATCGGTTTGTGCTTTCACAGAAAATGCCACTCCTCCGAAGAGGATTGCAATCAAGAAAATTGCATAAAAACCCACAGCACTTTTTTTCGCGATTCGCATTAGGAATAGTATACCAAAGGTTGGCAAAAAAATGACGCAAAAATTGGGAACTAAGAGATTTGTGGAGCAGGGCCGGCATTTTCCGATTCCTCGAGCTCGTCTTTGGCGCGTTTGATAGCGAGAACCTGTGATGGGTCTGATGTAATGATTTGATCTTCTGTATATGAAGCGATAATTTTGATCGCAACGTGCTTGAGTCCGGCAAAGAAGATACCTTCACCGATGTTTGATTCGAGGAGCAAGTATTTTTCTTCGTCAGTAAGGTTAAATGTCTTCTGGAGGAGGTCGATTGAACTCGGTGATTGCTTGAGAAGGAGTTGTAGTGATGAGTTAGTGACGATCGGAGCGCCATATGGAGAGCGCATAAAGTCAGCCACGTCCTGAGTAATAGTACAAAGACCGAGGTAGTATTTGCGGCAACGCTTTGCGATCGAGTACAGGAACGACGCAGTATCATCTGATTTCATCATCCACCAGGCCTCATCCACAACAAGGAGACGCTTTTTGATATCACGACGAACAGCATTCCAGATATAGTGCGTCACGATGTACATCGCAACCGGCTTGAGCTCGTCTTCCATATCGCGCAC
>JAGOOL010000040.1 GCA_017992485.1 Minisyncoccota bacterium | reverse complement strand
GCGGAGGCGGTGAGATTCGAACTCACGGACCGATTGCTCAGTCTCCTGTTTTCAAGACAGGTGCCTTCAACCACTCAGCCACGCCTCCGTGCGTGTGCGCAATTGCGCTTTTATTTACCTTCGTTTGTGTCGTCTGCTTTTTCGCTGGCATCGCTGCCGGCGTCGCTCGCTTTACCTTCGATTTTTTCATTTCTAAAAAGTTCGTTCGGCTTCAGCTTGATAACAAAAAAGAGGTAAACGATTTCCATAATGCCCAGGGTTGAGATGATGAGCAAAATGACGAACCAGATTCTGTTGTCCCGGCGGCTTGAGTGCCAAAGGGCCAGACCTTTCCAAAAAACGGTCCATAGGACGATGATAGCAAAGATTGCCACTGTTTTAGGGTCTCTTGTCTGTAAGAATAGATCCATGGGGAAATACTAACGCAAAAAGGCCGTTTAGACAACTAATGCGCGGCACGCAGTGAGCAGCTTCCGCGGTCGTAGGCTATAATGGTGTCATGAAATACCTCGGCATCGACTACGGCACCAAGAAAATCGGTTTGGCAGTTTCGGATGAAAACGGCAAGATTGCATTCCCGTACGCAATTATTCCAACCGTAGACAAAGACAAACAGATGGAATTGATTATTGCCAAAGAGAAAATTGGTGAGATTGTGATAGGGAAGTCTACCGACCTGAAGGGGGCATCAAATAAAGTTCAAGAAGAAATTGATACATTCGCAGCACTCCTTGGTATGCAGTATGGTTTGCCGGTTCATTTTGTAAAAGAATTTTTCTCATCGAGTGAAGCACGGCATTTTGAAAAGCGCGCCGGCGGCAAGCAAGCTGAACATATCGACGACAAAGCTGCAGCAATTATTTTACAGAGACACTTGGATACAATACAATTGAAGAACAAATAAGAAAAAATGAGCGATACAGAAAATACAACTGAAGAAAAAATAATCGAACCAGCTGCTGAGCCTACGGTTTCTATGGCAGAACCTGTCGTTGAAGAAGTAAAAAAAATCAGCATAGATGATGTCTACAAACTCGAAATAAAAATTGGTACGATCTTGGAAGCAGCTGCTGTTCCGGATGCAGATAAGCTCATCATGTATAAAGTTGATCTCGGTGAAGCTGAACCTCGCACAATTCTCTCTGGTGTCCGAGAATATTTTCCTGAAATCGAAAACCTCGTCGGCAAACAATTTCCGGTCATTACCAATCTTGCTCCACGCAAAATCCGCGGCATCGAATCAAACGGCATGATTCTGTATGTCACTGGAGACCTGGAAAATTTCACAACACTTGAACCTGGTATAAAAGTAAAACCCGGCGTATCAGTTACATAACTCTCTCACTAGTTGCGCAGCGTAAAGTCCTTTCAATAAAAATTATGAAAAAACAAATCGGCAAAATTAAACTTCCAGTCTCCGGTAAAAAAACCTCACTTGGTGTGGCACTTGAAGACCATCTTGTTTCATACGTCGAAGCGACGGCAACGCCGAGTGGCATTTCAATTTCTCGTTTTGGAGAAGTCGCGCTTGAAACTGACAGTGGCGACAAAGAACAGCGCACAGCTGAACTCACACACATTTTCAAAAACATTCATCATCGCTCAAAAACCAAAGCGCTTCGTATTGCACTTCCGGACAGTACGGCAACTTTTTTTGAAATGACACTTCCTGAGAGTGATCCGTTCTTGCTCGAACACATGGTGGAGCGAGAGATCAAAAAGGCGACAGGGGATCGTCACGATTTCGTCATGCAGACCGAGATTTTATACCGCGAAAAAAATAATACAAAAGTTGCCGTAACAATGCTGCCGCAGCTGCCGATCGACGATATGAAAGCGCTCGCGAAACAAACTGATTTCAATCTTGAATACGTTGGCCTCTCGACCGAGATTGTGGCTGAGCTCATTAGTCTCGATGATGCGGCAAGTATTATTGTTGCTATCAAAGCGCATGAAACCTCAATCACTATTTTGTCGAAAGGCTCGCTCGTGCTCGAAGAAGTCGTTGCGACCGGTACTGATGTTTGGATTCAAAAAATAGTGGAGCAATTGGGTGTCAGTAAAGAATCTGCTGAAGAAGCATTGTTCTTTGACGGTATTTCTCTTACTTCAACTAAAAATGCAGTACTGCAATGCTTGCGTGGCGAACTTCGTAAGCTCGTCGAAGCTGCTGAAAAAACATTTCTCTACTGGCATGTTGATTGCCGCAAAGAAAAAGAGTGTCGTGTCCGACAGGTGACGCTCATTGGCGGTGGTGCAACGATCCCTGGCATGGCGAGCTACCTCGAAACTGCGCTCCATATTGAAACCAGAAATCCAGAACCGTTCAAGAATATTCCACTTGCGAATGAAATCCCTGAGCTCACTGAAGCTGAAAGTTTGAAGTATTTGCCGGCGCTCGCACTAGCTCTGAAAGGTTTAAGAAAATAAAGTGTGCCCCCGCGAGGAATCGAACCTCGAATAACGGCTTAGAAGTCCGCAGTTATATCCATTTAACTACAGGGGCGAATTGGTTTAAATTTTCTTGACTATACCACAGGATTTCTCACTTTTCCCATTTTGAGGTAAAGTGTTGTATATTCTGTTTATATAGGAATATAGACGGTTTTTATAAGCGCGATTAGCTCAGTTGGTAGAGCAACCCATTTACACTGGGAAGGTCGCAGGTTCGAGTCCTGCATCGCGCACATGAAAGGCTTTGAAAATCGAAATTTACTTGAGCGCGACCCTTACTCAAAAGAGGTTCTTGAGAAGTTGCATAAAAAAGCTGAAAAGAAGATCGAACCATACCGACCCAACCCAGAGGATTTTCGTGACATCTACGGTGATGGTGTCGACAAAGATATTGCTGATGTCGCAAAACTCGAAGCAAGGTTCAAAAGAGAAATGGAGGAACTAGATGACTATTCACGAGAGCGCAAAGAGATCAAAGATATGATTGCGTATGTCGCTGAGTGTATTATCGGCGACCAGCTTTCCGGTGCATGGCTCGCAGGAAAAGGGAATTGCACACCGACGTCTAAGTCAGACGACTTCACCAAGGGTGTTGATCTCATGATTGAATTTCCTGAGTCTGATGAACCGAACAAATATCTTGGCCTCGGTATTGATATTACAACTTCGAAAGATGTTGCCGACATTCACAAAAAGCTCGACCGAATTCTCAATCACGATATTCTCCGAGACCAGACGGTTGAGGTTAAGTACTTTGAATCGGAAGATGTTAAGCGTTCAATCGAAGTGCCGCGTGTGATTATTGCGCTCCAAGATGATCAGCTCAAAAAAATGTTTTTACAAGAAGATAGAAATGACAAAGACGGACTTGCAAACAATACAGTTCAGCTCATTATTCTCTATCAGCTCCAGCAGCAGTGCACGACATTTTTCAAAATTGCTCATCGAAAAGATTCATTTAAGGCACAGCTTCTGTATGGTCGCGCACAGCAGATGATTACTGAAATTATCGAGGAGAAACAGGCACTTTTTGCTGCCAACCCAAGGCTGCTCACCGAAGACGCTGCCACTATGGCAATCTGGGAATATTGTATTAAGAAAGAAGAAGATATGGGACTCGGGGAAGAAGAATTTTTCTCAAAAGTTGCGTAAATATGCCACCAATTATTTTCGAAGACAAACACATACTCGTCATCAATAAGCCGTCAGGCCTTCTTGTTCATGGCGATGGCCACAACTGCGAGCCGACGCTTGCGGATTTTTTGATTGAGTCAGGAAAAGTAAAAAAAGGAGTTGGTGAGCCGCTCATTATCAAGATGAATAAAAGTTTGGCAACTGATTGCGCTTTACCTTCGCATGAATACGTAACAGAAAAAGGTACGGCAAAAGGTGCGGATGGAAAAAAGGTAATTACTGAACTGAAAATCCATCGCCCCGGTATCGTCCACCGTCTCGACAAAGATACATCCGGCGTCATGATCATTGCCAAAGACAATGACACATTTTTTGCGCTCAAAAAAGAATTTCAAGATCGCACGATGAAGAAAGAATATTTGGCTGTCGTTCGTGGCAGTTTCAAAGAAAACATCGGTTCTATCGCTGTACCGATCGGGCGCTCAAAAAATGATTTCCGAAAATTCCTCGGCGGTCGCGGAACGAGAGGGGAATTGCGTGACGCTGTGACTGACTACCGCGTCCTTGGTACGACTCGCGACGACCGTGCGACAGAATGGAGCATTATTTTAATAAAACCGCGCACGGGACGAACCCACCAGATTCGCGTCCATATGACATTTACCAACCATCCCGTCGGCGGCGACAAGCTCTATGGCGACGAAAAGACGATTTCTGCCTACCCGCGCCTCATGCTCCACGCTATGCGTTTGAGCTATTTGGACAAGGACGGGAAAAAGCTGGTTTTTGAAGCTCCCTCCCCGGAGGAGTTCAAGGATATAGCAAATCTTGCGCAGGTCGAACTTCCATGCTAAAGTAACGGGCATCTATGGCACCAAAAGTAATGACACCAGTAAATAGCGACGACCGAGCAAAACTTGAATTTTCTTCAGGCGACACTGTTCGCGTCTGGTCAAAGATCGAAGATAAGGGCAAGGTCCGTCTTCAGGCTTTTGAAGGCCTCGTTTTGGCCCGCAAGCACGGCACAGAAGCTGGTGCTACATTCACTATTCGCAAAGTAGCTTCGGGTGTTGGTGTCGAACGTATTTTTCCACTCTACTCTCCAACAATCGACAAAATCGAGATCGTTAAACGCTCTCGTGTCCGTCGCTCAAAGCTCTACTATGTCCGTGAGAAGGCCGCTCGTGAAGTCGCTCGTAAGATGAAGATGTACACGATGAAGGGCAAGCATCCGGAAGACCTCGCAGGAGCAAAGGATGACGCAAAAGACGAAGCTGCAGCAGAATAAGTCACTTATGGGAAAATCCGGCACTGCCGGGTTTTCTTTTGTCGGTTTCTTGATAAATACCTAATAATCTGTATACTACAAAAGCAAAATCGATAGTTTGCAAAGTATGAGAAAGTAGGTAAAACATGCGCGGGTGGCGAAACTGGTAGACGCACTACCTTGAGGTGGTAGCTCCCGCAAGGGAATGGAAGTTCAAGTCTTCTCCCGCGCACAAAGTATGGCAATACTGAATATG